>JAVALV010000064.1:0-9020 GCA_032159055.1 Thermoproteota archaeon
ATCCTCTTGGCGACCTTAGGATTCAATCTCATGGGCGACGGAATAAACGATATTCTGAACGTAAGGGCTAGGAGATGAGCTTAATGCTTCTAGAGATAATAGATTTATATGTACACTTTCATACATTGAGAGGGATTGTAAAAGCTTTAGACGGAGTTAACTTAGATATAGACAGAGGGGAAGTCCTCGGATTAGTAGGCGAAACAGGTAGTGGTAAGACAGTAACCGGTCTTAGCATAATAAGGCTTCTAGAACCTAATGCCGAGATTAAGGGAGGGGAGATACTATTTGAAGGCAGGGATCTTCTGAAACTTCCCATGAGCGAGATATTGAAGATAAGGGGTAGAGATATCTCAATGATATTTCAAGAACCCAAGGCAGCTCTCAATCCAGTAATGCAAGTAGGGGATCAGGTTGCAGAGGCATTCCTAGTACATGAAGAATTGGCGAAGGATGAAGCTAGAAAGCGAGTTCTGGATATGTTCAGGAAGGTAGGATTGCCTGACCCGGAGAGGATCTATAAGAGCTACCCTCATGAGCTAAGTGGAGGGATGGCTCAAAGAGTTGTGATCTCTATGGCTTTAGCCCTAAAACCTAAACTCCTCATAGCTGATGAGCCTACCTCAGCTCTAGATGTCACCATACAGGCTCAGATAATGGATCTCTTCAGGGAGTTGATCGATGAGCTAGGGACTAGTGTTATATACATAACTCATGACATGGCTCTAGCAGCCGAGATCTCAGACAGAATAGCTGTCATGTATGCAGGCAGGATAGTGGAGGTCGCGGATACCGAAACTATATTCGATAATCCACTTCATCCATATACGCAAGGACTTCTTAGATCCATCCCGAAATTAGGATATAAAGGGAAGCTTTTTTCAATGAAGGGGGAGATTCCTCCACTGATCAATCCTCCTTCAGGCTGTCGCTTTCATCCCCGCTGCCCTAAGAAATTTGATCCCTGTGATAATGAAGTCCCTAGACTAATGGAAGTAGAAAAAGGCCATAAAGTGGCTTGCTTCTTGTTCGGAGGCGTATCTTCATGATGCTCGAGGTTCAGGATCTGAAGAAGTATTTCCCCGTGAGGGGAGGCGTAGCTATGAGAGTAATCGGGTATGTCAAGGCTGTAGACGGAGTATCTATATACATAAAAAGGGGAGAGACTTTCGGGCTTGTAGGGGAATCGGGAAGTGGCAAAACAACTCTGGGAAGGACCATCTTGAAGCTTACTGAACCAACCTCTGGGCGTATAATATTCGATGGAAGGGATATAACTAACCTAACGGGAAAGGAGCTTATTCCATTAAGGAAAGAGATGCAGATAGTGTTCCAAGATCCTTATAGAGCCCTTCATCCTAGGAAAAGGGTGAAGGATATAGTAGGGGAACCGCTATTGATACATGAGAAAGCAAGCGAGTCGGAAATAAAGGAAAAGGTCGCTGAGATGCTGAAATTAGTGGGTCTCAATGTAGAGCATATGGATAGATATCCACACGAGTTCTCTGGTGGACAGAGGCAGAGAATAGTAATAGCTAGAGCTCTTATATTGAGACCCAAGTTCATAGTGCTTGATGAACCAACCTCTGCTCTAGATGTAAGTGTACAAGCTAAGATACTTAACCTTCTAAACGATTTAAAGGAAAAATTCCAGCTTACTTTTCTATTAATAAGCCATAATCTGGCTGTAGTTCAGTATATGAGCCATCGAATAGGGGTCATGTATTTGGGTAAGCTCATGGAGGTGGCCGACTCAGAGGAGCTATTTGAGAACCCCCTCCATCCTTACACACACGCGCTTATTTCAGCTATACCTGTTCCAGATCCTAAGATAGCTAGAAAGAAGAGGAAAATCGTGCTTAAAGGTGAGATACCAAGCCCTCTCAATCCACCGGAAGGTTGCCGCTTTCACACGAGATGTCCCTATGCAAAGGAAATATGCAGAAAGGAGGAACCGCCTCTAGTCGAAGCTGAACCTGGTCATTTTGTTGCATGCCATTTCTGGGAGGATATAGCGAGGAGATCATAGTATGGGAGAGGAAAATAATAAGAAAGAAGTGAATATGAGCTGGAAGGACTATTTAGCCTTTATTATAGCTCTATTAACAACACATCTTCTTCCCCTTTTCGTTATAGCGATTCTAATAATCCTCCTATCATATTTCATTATACACCTCTTTGGCTGAGTTCGACTTCTCTTAGAGATTTTTCTATAATGTTGATGGACTCCTGAACCTGCTCTTTCGTAATAGTAATTGGTGGTGTGAGCTTTATTACATTATGATATCTCCCTACGGTTATCGCCAATAGACCGTTTTTGAAGAGAGCTTCTTTTATACGCCTAGCCATCCTCTCCGAAGGTTTATCTCTTTCATAGATCTCCATTCCTTGAACGCATCCTATACCTCTGACATCTGCAATAAATTCATACCTCTCCTTAAGCTCATCCAATCCTTTTTTCAACTCCTCACCCCTCTTTCTCGCATTTTCCAGCAAATCCTCCTCTCTTATAGCTTCTATAGTAGAGAGGGACGCCAAAACAGATAGGTAGTGACCAGCATATGTTCCTAGGCTTCCTCCACTGCAAAGGTACCATTTATCTACCAGATCTCTCCTGAAAACTATCGCGGATAAAGGCATCCCCCCAGCAATCCCCTTCCCCATAATCATTACATCAGGTCTTACACCATGATGCTCAATTCCGAACCACTTACCCGTTCTTCCAAATCCAGTATAAACTTCATCTACTATTAATAGAGCCCCGGATCTATCAGCAATCTCTTTTAGTCCGATAAAGAAGCTTTTAGGTGGAAATAGTATACCACCGTGAGACTGGAGTGGTTCAACAATTATTCCGGCGAGATCCTCCTCTTCAACGGCCCTCCCTAGAATTTCCTCTTCAATAAAGGACAGTCTTGACTGAGAACAGCTCTCGCAATCCGATGCTGGAAAGGGGCATCTAAAGCAGTTAGGGTAAGGGGAAAATATCGTCTCAGATATCCTAGGAGGAACTCTCCTCATGCCTTCAGTTGGAGAGGACATAAGCGAGTATCCGGTAAGACCATGATAGGCTCCATAGAATGAGAGGATAACTGATCTCTTAGTGGAATACTTTGCTAGCTGTATGGCGAAATCGCTGGCTTCGCTTCCAGTAGTAGCATATGCTACGGATGCCCCTTCCACCGGAGCCAACTTACTTAACTCCTTACCCAACCTAATGAAGGGCTCGCTGGGAGCTAAAAGGCCGGAAAACCCAGTAAGTTTCTCAACTCCCTCTTTAATGCTTGATACAACCTTTGGATGAGCTTGTCCCAACGAGGTTGCTGCACCACTAAAATCTAAGAACCTACGACCATCAGATGACCAAACCTCTGCCTTAAATCCCCTTTCAATCACTATAGGAAAAGTAGGATCACACTTGAAGATATCAGTGGGAAATTCATAGCTCATATAAATAAAATGGTACAGGTAATTAAAAGGTCTTTAGCTTTAGCTCTACAACTAGTGATGAGGGATTCCAGCCATATACATCGCTTCCTCTGCTATTTGAACGGCATGATCAGCCATTCTCTCCAAGTACCTTAAAATAAGTGTGATAGAGACGGCACATACAGGCACGCTTTCCTCTCCAGTAAGCACCTTATCTCTGAGGTAAGATTCGTAGGCCCCATCTACTTGATCATCCATCCTTATGACTTCCCTAGCAAGCTCTATATCCTTAGTCTCAACGGATTTCATCGCCTTTTTAACCATCTCTTCAGTTACTCTAGCTGGCTCCACTACCAGATCTATATTACAATTGCTAACGTTTCTGAAAAGAGCTAGGGTTTGAGCTATATTTCTCGCATACCTTCCTAGCCTCACCAGACCATAGCTTATCTCCATTAAGGAAATCAGGGTTCTTAGGTCAGATGCCATCGGCTGAAACCTCGCTAATACCTCGCTTATCTTAATCCTCAGGTTCCCATGGGTAAAAGATAGAATCTGAGCTCCTTTATCAACCTCCTTTAATACAGCTCCTGGGTCCTCTTTCCCTAAAAAAGCAGATACGCACTTCCTAGTGAGAGAGAGGGATAGCTCGCTGGATTTGACTATTTCGGAGAATATAGTCTTTATTTCCATATCCAGCAAAGAAGGCATTCCTTTAATCCTCCCCGAACTAACTTCTCGATCTACTTATTAATTTTCCGTGAGAGAAAATTTATTTCCCTCATTTGAGCTTATTATCAGGTGGTTAAATGGGGAAGAGGGATGAGTCCTCCGGCTTGCTTTTCGTGGCGTTCATGTTCCTAGGCATGGGTGTAGGCTATCTATTAGGGGATACAGCAGCCGGGTTATTCATCGGAATGGGAATAGGCTTCATGGCAATGGCATATGTGAGAGCGAAAGGTCAGGAATATGGTGAAGAAGCCCAGATAGAGAGGGATATCTCCACTAGCAGCGGAAGAATATGGGGTACAGCTATAATGATCCTCGTGGGGATAGGATTTATCCTAGGAGGGCTCTCTCTTCTTCTCGGCTGGAGGATACCTTGGAATAAGCTGGGAGGCATATTCCTGATACTCTTGGGAATGGCCTTCTTAGGAATGGCCCTAGAGAGGATGAAGAAGGAGAGTAGGGGTAAAGCAAGTAATTAGATCAGAATTAGAAAATCGCCCGACCGAAGCTTTCTCTTTCCCTTAATAAACGATATCTACCTTTATCTACAGATATTACTGCCGGTAATGGCCTCAGGTTATATCTGCTAGCCATGGAGAAACCGTAGGCTCCCACATCCCCTATGGCTATGAGATCACCCTCTTTGAGCCTAGGGAGATAGTACTCCCCAAACACATCGGCTGATTCGCAGACTGGTCCAGCCACCAAGTATCTCTCCTCAGGTCCATCTCCTTCGGCTATGATCCTATGTCTAGCGTTATAAAGGGCTGGCCTGAGGAGATCATTCATACCAGCATCTATTAGCAGCCATTTTTCCTTACCAACTTCTTTCACGTAATTTACTCTAGTAAGGAGGTAGCCAGCATCTCCCACAATATATCTCCCGGATTCAACGAATAAGGTGGCCCCAACATGATTAGCAGCATCGCATACGATATCCGAGTACTCCTCCAGAGGGAATGCCCCCTCATTTAAATACGGTATACCAAGCCCGCCTCCCATATCAATAACTTTCACTTCACCGAAATCTCTAGCTAGCTTTGTAAGGAGCTCGACTGCTCTCTTAAACGGCTCTACCGATAATATCTGGCTCCCAATATGCGTATGGATGCCCTCAACTTCCATTGTTGAGCTGAGAGACTTAAGCAGGGTTAGAGCTCTGCGAGGGGGAAGACCGAATTTGCTCCTCTTTCCTCCAGTAACTAAGCTAGGGTGAGCTCCAGCCTCGATGCCTGTGTTAACCCTTACCATGACCCTAGCTCTACCCATTTTCCCAAGCACCTTCGCTTCCGACTCGCTTTCTAAAGAAATCAGAGCTCCATATCTTAATGCCTCCTCTAGATCATATCTTGATGGACTAGGACCTACCAAAACGATTTTATCTGGTGTAACGCCTGCCCACCTTGCGAGCATTACTCCGTAGGCTGATGGAACCGTGGCTCCAGATCCCATTAGGGCCAGCATCCTTACAAGTTCAGGCTCATGGTTCGCTTTGTAAGCGTAAGCTATGACATGGGGGCACTCCAGTGCCTCATTTAGCCTAATGTAATTCTCTCTTACCCTTTCGAAATCTATGACATAGGTAGGGGTGCCAAACTCCTCAGCTATAGACCTGAGATCTACCCCCGATACCTTCACCCTAACACCCTCGAACTAAGCTAAGTTAAATTAAATACTTGAGAGAAGTCTTCCACACGGTGGTCACTTGAAGCTTAACATAAAGGTTATTGCGTCGATAATATTGGCCGTAATAATGATACTTGGGGTTCTTGCTGTTAGTTCTCCTCCTTCTCCGATAGGAAGCGATGAATGGCCCCTTCCTCCTGTCGAGTATTCGGCTAAGAATGTAACATCTAAGCTCAATATATCTGACTTCACCTTCTTTGGAGGACAGCCTATTGCTAGATTAGGACAGGGACTGGACTTCCCTTGGGGAAGTGAAGCATATTACTACCTAGGAAGCTACAAAAATGATACATTCTTTGCCTTCGTAGTGGCCAAACTTCCGGATCAACAGTCGGCGATACAATTCGGCGCTGGAGCGCTATCTTCATTGAAGGAGAACATGCCAGAAGAGGAGGTCCAGTACCTAGTGACCAATGAGGGAGGTTACCTAATTTACCGAGGAGGCAATCAGACCTTGGCCCTATGGTATGGAAACTCTTGGTACTTCGAGATTTTAGCTAATGCAGGAGGAAAAAAGGGAACAGAGGTAATATCAGCATTTAAGAAAGCTATATTGGATTCATATAGGGGTCACAAGGCCTGAGATACACCACCTTCCTCAAATACTGCCCTTAACTTCAGCTTATCCTCCTTTACCCTGAGGTTACCGAGACCTGATCCATCTGGCAAGATCCTGTATCCATTACTGTAACCAGCTCCTCCATCAACGAAGTCTTCTTTAAGAGAGAGGTCAGAGTCCAGATCTGTGGTTACAACATTCCTCGTTGCAGCTGCGAAGTGAACTGCAGCCGTTATGCTTACTCCTCCCTCCATCATGCAGCCTATCATGTTCGGTATGCCTGCGGTTTCGCTTATAGCAGCTATCCTCCTCGCCTTTAAGAGACCTCCAGCCTTCGTGAGTTTTATATTTATGTAGTCGGCTGCTCCCATCTCTACGACCCTCAAAGCATCTTCCGGTGTGTGAACAGTCTCATCGGCCATTATCGGAATAGGGCTCATGCTCGTTAGAACGGCCATCCCATCGAGATCGTTCCATCTCACCGGTTGCTCAGCTAGTTCGAGATCGTATCGGTCCATTTCTACGAGGGCTTTCATTGCTTGCTTGACAGTCCATCCCTGATTAGCATCGATCCTTATCCTCACATCTTTTCCAACGGCATCCCTCACAGCTTTAACCCTAGCTATATCCTCCTCCACATCTACTCCCACCTTGAGCTTTATTGTTCTGAAACCTCTCTCCACTATGGAAACTGCTTCTTTCGCCATATCCTCTGGACTCTTTATTCCTATTGTGAAATCGGTCTCTACTCTGTCGCTATAACCTCCTAATAGGTCTCTGACTTTAACTCCAAGTATCTTCCCCTTTAGGTCGAGAGTAGCCATCTCTAAACCTAACTTAGCCGAGGTGTTTCCAAGTATAGCCCTATCCATCTTCTCCTCTATTCTTTCTATATTTAGCGGATCCTCTCCTATTATTGAAGGGGCTAGGGTATGCATAGCAGCTATTATGGTCTCCTCGCTCTCGCCAATTATCCTTCTTGCTGGGGAGGCCTCTCCCCAACCTACCCTACCTTCTTCATCTACGATCTTGACGACTACATCAATGCTCTTCGTGGATGTTCCCAGAGATATGGTGAAGGGCTGGAGATACGGAAGCTCGACGGTATATATCTCTATCCTCTTGATGGGCATATAATATACCCCCTCGCATAGGCTCCTAGTTAGAGATAAACTTGAAGGAAGATATGAGGGAGGGAAGAGAAAGGGAAACATTTAATCACCTTTCATTCGCTCAGATATTGATGGTCAAGAAGTGTCCAGATGGTAACCCTTACCACGTTATTGCCGAGCTTCAGGAACCTCTAGGAGATGGAAGGGTCCGATGTCTGGCATGCCCTAGGAAGTGCATAATCCCTCCTGGAATGTACGGGGTATGTAAGACGAAATTGAATGTTAATGGGACGCTGTGTGAGGTAAATTATGGAAAGGTGAGCAGCATTGCTATGGATCCAATAGAGAAGAAGCCCTTCTTCCACTTCATGCCCGGCACCTATGCTTACAGTATAGGCACGGTTGGTTGCAACCTATTCTGTGATCACTGTCAAAACTGGATAATAAGCCAATCCAATCCAGAGACCTTCCCTTATTTGAGAGATCTTCAGCCAGATGTTGCTGTTAAGGAGGCTGTAGAACTTGGAGCTTCGAGTATAGCCTTCACCTATAATGAGCCCACTATAGTCAGCATGGAGTGGGTTGTGGAAGCAGCTAGAATAGCTAAAAGGCATGGAATCGCAACCTTGAGCGTCACTAATGGCTACTGGAGTGAAGAAGCTAGGGAAAGGCTCATTCCGTTGATAGATGCAGCTAACGTAGATGTAAAGGCATTCACAGATAACTTTTACAGGAAGGTAACTAAGACACCATTCCTTAAACCGGTACTAGATACTGTCATGGCCCTTAAGAGGGCTGGGAAGCATGTGGAAGTTACCTACCTAATAATTCCCACACTTAACGATGATCCAGAAGAGATAAGAGCCTTCTCTAGATGGATTGTAGATGAAGTGGGAGACGATACTCCAGTTCACTTCTCACGCTTTTATCCTCACTTTAGAATGAAGCATTTACCTCCAACTCCGATAGAGACGGTAGAAAGGGCTATAAAGATAGCGAGGAGCGAAGGAGTTAAGTACGTATATTCAGGAAACGTACCGGGGGATCCTAATGAGAATACATACTGCCCTAGCTGCGGGGCTCTTCTGATAAAAAGATACGGTTTCACAATAGAAAAGTGTAATCTCACGGAAGATAACAGGTGCCCTAGCTGTGGGGAGTCAATACCCATAGTGGGAAAATGCAAAGAAAGTGGAGAATGGTTTAGTTTTATTTAAATAAATTAACCTTTCTTCAACAAACGGGGCCTTACCTAAGAAATCTTTTTAAACAAGGACCTTAGTGAACCGGATGGCCGGTGAGACCTTGGAAACAATTACTGAAGCCGGTGTAGATATACTGGGGAAGATTCCCTGGAAGGATGCGTCTTTTGATGAAAAATTGAAGATCCTTGATGAAATGTGGGAAGAGGGAAAGCAGATAAGAGACATACTCAAACAAAGCAAGGATCTAGAAGATGCGAGAAGGAGAGTCTATGACTACCTATCTTCTCTAGAATGGGAGCT
>JAVALV010000065.1:0-6254 GCA_032159055.1 Thermoproteota archaeon
TGAATTCTCTAATGTCTCAGGGGAAGCTCAACGAGATAGTTCCCCCCAAATTCTATCTAACTAGATCAGACGGAACTTGGCTCTACACGGGTACTGACGTGGCATACTCCCTCTACAAGATAGAGACGACTGATGCTGAGAGATGCTATAATGTCATAGCGACAGAGCAGACCCTTGAACAGAGGGAAGTCAGGGCAAGTTTAGCTTTAATGGGATATGATCCAGATTTCCTAATACACCTAGCATATGAGATGGTGAACCTCATAGGAATAAGGATGTCCGGGAGGAGAGCTCTCTACATAACTCTTGATGATCTCTTGGATGAAGCTAAAAGAAAAGTTATCGATATACTGGCTAGAAGGGGGATAAAGGAGAGGAAAGAGATGGATGAGATAGCGGAGAAGGTGGCCATCGGCGCCCTGAAATACGCTCTGATCAATGTATCTCCAATGAAGGTGGTTCAGTTCAGATGGGAGAGGGTCCTAGATTTCGAGACGAATAGCGGACCCTTCGTCCAATACTCTTACACTAGGGCCTATAATATATTGAAGAAAGCTGATCACATTCCCGAATCATTCGATCCATCTGAATTGAATTCTGATCTGGAGGTAGAGCTTGTATATATGCTTGCTAGGTTTCCAGAGAAGGTTCAGAGCTCATATTCCCTTCTTAGACCTGATCTAATATCTCAATATGCGAATGACCTAGCTTCCCTATTTAACAAATTCTATGAGGAACATCCGGTCCTCACCGCTCCTGAAGGTGTTAGAGAAGCAAGAATAAAACTGGTTCAAGGGGTTAAAGGTGTTCTAGGTAAGGCCCTAGATCTAATAGGGGTTCCTAGACTGGAGCGCATGTAGCAAGCTATCCTCTGGTTCTCGCATAACTGCATAGATCCCTGAGGGGGCACTCATCGCATTTAGGATTCTTTGGCCTACAATAGGTCCTTCCTAGCTTTATAAGGAGTAAATGAGCTTTGAGGTAATCTTCAGGATCAAAAAGGGACATTAAAGCATTCCTTATCTGATCATAATCGATCTTTTCCACTAGGCCGAGTCTCAGAGATACCCTAGCTATATGTCTATCTACCGCTATTGTCGGCTTTCCGGATGTAAGGCTGAGTACCACATCTGCTGTCTTAGGACCAATACCAGGCAATTTCATGAGCTCTTTTCTTGCTTTCTCCAAATCGTTTGCACTTAAAATCTCCTCTAGCTTATCATTTTTAAGAAAAGAAGCTATTTCCTTTAATATCCTGGCCTTCTGCCTATAAAGACCAGCTGGCCTTAAAATCTCCTCTAGCTTATCGATAGATAATTTTTCTATCTTCTCGGGGTCTACCCTACCTAACGCACTCTTTAACCTGTTCATTGCCTTTATAGTATTCTTATCATTCGTATTTTGCGATATTATCGTTGCTACCAGTACTTCAAAGGGATTTCCAGATTTGCTAGCTATAAGAGAAGCAAATTCATTCTCCCTAAATTCTAAGCTCTCTTGAAGCCTCCTCAATATTTCCTTGCCAAGCTTCAAGAAACTTCCTCCTTGATCTTCCTAGCGAACCTCTCCTCATTAACTATGAAGCGGTGATGCTCTCCATCTCCTATCAACTTTTCCCTCCAATAGGCATGTACATTGAACACTAGCTTCCTTCCCTCCACCTTCACTAATTCCGTTCTAATCTTCACATTCTCCCCCACAGGAGCCGGTGCTCTGTGATGGATGCATATGTAGGTACCCACTGTGGTCTCTCCTTCCCCGAGATAGCTCTCAACAGATCTATGGCATGAGATCTCCATCAAAGCCACTAAGCTCGGGGTTGAGAGGACCTTCACCCCCAGATGTCCCGCAGCCATTTTCTCATCCACTAAGTACTCGAACTCTCCCTTAAGACCAGCTTCCATGTAAATCACCTCCTAGCCAGAGGGAGCAGCACTATTACCGTCGAAACTATCAATATAAAGAGAGTAGGTGGAATTCCGAAGATGGGAGTAACTAAAGACTTCCTCGCTCCGTGAATGAGAGCCCAATAGAGACCAATGGAGAACCCGGAAATTAAAGATGCACCAGCAGCATATCCACCTTTCTTCCCGAATTTTCTGCCGGTGTACCACCCTATCAGGGTAACAGGAGCTAAAGGAAGAAGGAGAGCGGATGCTAAAACCGAGAGGTCTACGATGAAACCTATCTTCATGTAAGCCACGTAACTCAGTATTAGGAGAAGAGCTAATATGGATAATCTCCCGAGGTTTATGGCCACCTTATCTGACCCCTTGAAGTACCTCTGATACATGTCCCTCGAAACAGTAGATGCAAGGCTGAGGATTATCGCATCCATGGTCGTCATAGCGGCAGCTACTATTGATGTGAATACAAATACGGCTAGAGGCAAAGGAGCATAGGATAGGAGAAGGGGAGTAACCTGATCTCCTATCTCCACTAATGGGAATTTACCTACAGCGGTCAGCGATCTGCTGGCGAGCCCAACAAGAGTAACGATGACAGTATACGCTAGACCGAATATGGCGAAAAGGGAGACCATTCTCCTCAGGGCCTTCTCATCCCTCGGCGTGTAGACCTTCTGAACGACCTGAGGGTTAGTTACAGCGAAGAACATCCAAGGTATTGTATAGGAAATAAAGACTAGAGGGGACCAGCTCATTCCTAAGAGACCAGAGTTGCCTAGAGACTCCATTCCCTTCGATATACTGCTTCCTCCCCAAAGGAAAAGCCAGATAACAAATATAACAGCAGCAGATATCATCCAAGTACCTTGATAGAGATCTGTCGATGCGAGACTCCACATCCCAGATAAGCCAGTCCATACCAAAGCAGCTGCAACGCCTATCACTATTCCCAGCCAGTACAGACCGCTAGTCATTCCCTCAACCATCCTACCGACCGCTATCAGTTGAGCGGAGGCATAGGGTATCAGAGCTATGAGATACATTAGAGCTACTAGCACTGCTAGCGATCTGAAGCCATAAAGGTCACCAATCATCTCAGCTGGACTAACCCAGTTCCTCTCCCTTGCTAACTTCCAAACTTTTGGGGCTGCATAGCTTAAGAGGAATATAGTTGCTAAGAGGTATGTTATCTCAAAGCCGAAGGCCCCTACCCCGGTCTTGTACGTTAGACCGACCAGCCCTACCATCATGAAGGCCGAGTAGGTGGTGGCAGCATATGATATGGCAGCTAATACCCCACCAAGCTTATAACCAGCCACATAATAATCGCTAGTGGTCTTTATACCAACTTTACGAGATATTACGGCTATGATAGTTCCTATAGTTAAATAGAGAGTTAGCGTCAGTATGGCAGCTGCAAGTTAATTCATATTCTCGCCCCCTGAGATAGGCCAAAGAGGCTGCGAAGTGAACAACAGTTAATGTCAACCAGAAGGCGTAGAGAGCCAAGGTTCTACAATCTTTCAGCAGGAAGTAAGGTACGTAGTACGAGAGCGCTAAGATGATGATGCTCCATATTAGATAAGCCTGATCCCTATTCATAACAACCCCTCCAAATTATTGTAAAATCTCAGGAGCCCATTCCTCCCAACGGGCTCGTAATCTTCATTTTCTATCACATGTACCCTCTCAAAGTTAGCTTTAAACTCTTTCAATATGCTTAAATGGGCTTCTCTTACTTTTTTCAGACATCCATATTCTTTTATAACTCTATTAACCACTATAGCCCGAATATTTATTCCAAATTCCTCCAATTCGTTATAAAGTCGTTTAGTTAGTAGGTAGGAAACTCTTTCCGGGATTGAAATGAGGTAGAGGAGGTGATCGTTGCATGCTAGCATGTCGAATATTCCTTTAGCTAACTCCCTCCATTCATCTATTAGGTGGAGAGGTTCCTTCTTGCCTTTCCTTATTTTCTCCAAGAAGCCTTTGAGTCTAAGATACATCCTCACTGCATCTCCAAGATGAGAATAGAACTCCTCTTCAATTCTAAGAAGCCTTATGCTTCCACTAGAGGCAGGAGTGTCCCATATCACGAAATCATATGCTTGCTCATTCCATTTCTCATAGAGGATATATAACATGAACTGATCGGCAATACCCGGAGCTCTCGATATGTAATCTATTATGTCCCTACCAACTGGCAGAAATGACGAGAGAACCTCGTAAACTTCATTGCCGAATCTCATTTTCCACTCTTCGATAACAGTTTTCTCATCTATTTCCATCGCATAGAGGGTGCTAAAACCATCAACTTTCCTCAGCTTAGGTCCTATTCTGACATTTAATACATCCGATAAAGTCGGCGTTGGATCCGTAGTTATAAGCAGAACCTCCTTACCTTCTAACTCGGAAAGTCCGGTAGCTAGGGAGGCGGAACAAGTTGTTTTTCCCACACCTCCTTTTCCCCAGAAACTCACTACCTTCATATATTCTCCGGCATCATATGATATAACACTTATTAGACTTTTCCTATAAAAATGAATGATGGATAAAGAATATGCTTATTTAAGATATAAGTATAAGCTCCATAGGATGAATGCCCATAATAAGTAAAAACAAGGGGGAGATCACATGCCTAAGTAGGCTTTCTTTATTCTCTCACTCTCCTCCAACTCCTCCTTTGTCCCAGATAGGACTATCCTCCCTTGCTCTATGACATAACCAAAATCAGCTACTTCTAGGGACATATGTACGTTCTGCTCTACTAGGAAGACAGTCAGCTTCTGTTCATCTCTCAGCTTCCTCACAACGTTCATTATCTCCCCCACGAGTTTAGGCGCCAATCCTAGGGAAGGCTCATCCATCAGCAATATTCTAGGGGCAGACATTAGCGCTCTACCTATTGCGAGCATCTGCTGCTCCCCGCCACTTAATGTACCTGCGAGCTGATTCTTCCTCTCCTTTAGCCTAGGAAACAGGCTGTATACTATATCTAGGCTTTCGTCAAATTTGTCCCTTGCTTTCTTAGTGTAGGCTCCTAATTCCAAGTTCTCGAAAACCGTAAGCTCTGGCCAAAGCCTTCTACCCTCAGGGACTAATACCACACCTAAATTCACCCTCTTATGGGCCGGAAGCCTTGTAATATCTTCTCCAGCCAAGAATACATTTCCTTTCCATGGGGATATCACTCCGCTTGTAACCCTCAATGTCGTGGTCTTACCGGCACCATTGCTCCCCAGCATAACAGTTATCAATCCTTCATCTATCCCTAGACTGATTCCCCATAGCACTTGGGTCTCCCCATAACCAGCATCTATCTCCCTCAGTTCAAGTAGTGGCATCCTCCTCATCCCCTCCTCTCCTCTTTACAAATCTAAGAGCAAACCTTGGATCCCCTAGATAGGCAGTTATGACTTTAGCATTGTTCGCTATCTCCTCAGGAGTCCCTTCAGCAATTTTCCATCCATAATGGAGGACTACTATTCTCTCAGCTATATTCATGACGGCATGCATCACATGCTCTATCATTATGATGCTAAGATCCCTCTCCTCCTTTGCTTTCCTTATGATCTTTAGACTTTCCTCTATCTCCCTCGGATTAAGGCCTGCTAGGACTTCGTCTAGTAGAAGGAGTTCCGGCTCTGCGGAGAGAGCCCTAGCCAGCTCGAGCATCTTCTTCTCATGTAATGTAAGCTTGCTGGCGAACTCCTCCTCCTTCTCAACCAATCCTACCAGCTCCAGAGATTGATGAGCTATTCTTCTAGCCTCTGCCATGGTAATCTTGCCAGCCCTCTTCCCGAAGAGCGCTCCCACCATGGCGTTCTCGATCACAGTCATATCGTTAAATGGCTTCACTATCTGGTGCGTTTTCGCTATACCCATTCTGGCGATCACATGAGGGGGCTTCCCGCTTATGTCCCTTCCCTTGAATATTACCCTTCCTTCATCTGGCTTGTATACGCCCGTTATTACATTGAACAGCGTGGTCTTACCGGCACCGTTCGGCCCTATTAAGCCTAATATCTCCCCTCTCTTCATGTTGAACGACACCTTGTTATTGGCTACGAGCCCTCCGAACTTCTTAGTGACCCCATCTATCACCAATATGTAGCTGTCTGACATGATTACCCCCTACCCTATTCCAGAAGGTCCCTCAATCTAACTCCCCTTACTTTATATTTTCTGATCAACCCTATCAGCCCTTCAGGGAAGAACAGAACAACTATAGCTACTATTATCCCGAGTATTATCAGATTCACCCCTGGGTAATGAACTAGGAGAAGATCATAAAGCTCGTAATAGATCAAGGAACCTATAATAGGGCCCAACACAGTACCTAAGCCA
>JAVALV010000066.1:0-2635 GCA_032159055.1 Thermoproteota archaeon
CTGAGAGGGTCGAAGGCATATTGAGCGATTGGAGGAACTGGTTCATGAAATACAGGCCTAAGAAGCCTGAGCCCTATAAGCCCGTGATAATAAAACCGGAAGGTTTCTGACCGCTAAGTATATTTCTTATCCACTCGAGGATCCCTATGCTTAGTGGTAAGGTAGCTCTGATAACGGGGGGAACCTCGGGCATAGGTCTAGCTACTGCCAAGCTCTTCAGCTCGGAAGGGGCTACCGTTGCGATAATGGGGAGGGATCCATCGAAGGGAAAGGCAGCTCTCTCATCCCTTCCCAACGCGACATATCATAGAGGAGATGTCTCCATAGAGGAAGATGCTAAGAGGGTTGTTAAAGAGGTAGTGGATGCTCATGGGAGGATAGATATACTGGTAAATGCCGCTGGCGCTTTCATCAGTTCCCCTATAGGAGAAATGTCTGTGGAGGACTGGGATCGCGTGATAAACGTGAACCTGAGGGGGACCTTCCTGATGACGAAGTTTTCCCTACCATACATGGGCGAAGCCATAATCAACGTCAGCTCAACGGCTGGAGTAAGTCCTTACCCAAGAGGAACAGCTTATTGCTCGGCAAAAGCAGCTATAATAGCCTTTTCTAGGGCTTTAGCTTTAGAATTAGCAGATAGGGGAATAAGGGTGAACGTTGTGGCTCCCGGCCTGACCGATACGCCTATGCTAAGGGGCATAGCTGGAAGTGTTAGTAGGATGAGGGAATTCTCTTCTCTAGTTCCTCTAAGGAGGATTGCATCACCTGAAGAGGTAGCGGAGGCAATACTATTTCTGGCTTCACCGAAAGCTTCCTACATAACTGGACAGGTCCTAGTAGTAGATGGAGGAATGACTGCCGGTAGATCAACCACAGCAGGCTCCTTATCTAAGGGCTAGATTTCTCTCCTTTCTTCCTCCCCTTTTCTTCTCCCCCCTTCCCTTCCTTCTCCTTTCTTATCATATCTTACGTAAGCTCTATTGTTCTCTCACCATTCCCTTCTCATACTGACATGTGATTCCACCAATCCAAGTAAGCAGGCTACTCCCCTGTATATTAGCAGGGAGAGAGCCAAGCCCAGCACACCCATAGCTGATCCAAGGGCTATAATCGATAACACCATGACGCTAACGGACGCTAGGTTCACGATTAGTATGGCCTTGGGATCTTCCCTGCTATACTTACCCGCAGCCCATATGCTAAATATTGAATCAAAGACTATGGCAAAGGAAGTTATCTGGGCTGCCGTCGCGCTTATTGGGTAGAACTTGGGGAACAGCGCTCTCACGGTCCAGGGTATGAGGAGGAATGCCAAGACCGCCACTAATACGGAAAGAGCGACGCCTACTATCTCGGCTACCCTAGTTTTCCTTCCAGATGATTTCTCCGGTAATAGATAGTTCGAGAGGCTAACAGGTATTACGGTCATAGCGACGTAAAACTGGAAAGCCAATTGATAGTATCCTAATGCCTCATTCCCGAAAATGGCTCCTATAATTATCTTATCGAGCCTCACTCCCATTGCGCTAGTTAGCCCTATTAAAAGGGCTGTTGTAGCGAACCCCACATGCTTCCTTATAGACCCTAGATCTACCCTCAGGTTAATCTCCTTAAATATCCAGAGCGACAGGAGAATGTAGATTGAAGCGAAGCTATATAGGACCCCATCAACACCCCACTCAGGAACGAGCAGGATTATCAAAGAAAGTATGGCTGCACGGCTGACTCCCTGTATGATGGCGTAATCCCTATATCTCCTCCTTCCAAGTCTCTCCTTTATGGCTAGCGTAAAGAGAGAGATGCCCACAATTATAAAGGGAAGGGATGGGTGAATGATCGCCAACGGAATTCCTGCCAAGAGAGAGGCTAGGAGAACTAATATAATGGAGGATGAAAGTATGTCCTCCTCTCCCTTAGGAATGTAAGTCTGTACTGTGGTTGGAAGTCCGAGCCCAGTTATGCTGGCAATGAGCGCACCTATGGAGAGGATGTAGTTGGAAAGTCCATAATCTCTGACTGTCAGTACCGTAGCTAGTATGAGCCAGATCGCGGCTCCTAGAACTACAGCAGCTATATTTCCGGCTGTGACAAGCAATAGCCCTTCCTGGTTTAGGGCAGCATGTAAAAGCTTCCTAGGAGAGTACCTCATTCAATGCACCGCCTTTTTCCTCTAACTTCTCCAAATGATATTAAAAAGAAAAAGGAAAAAGGTGAGATGAAATGAGACGATATGGGACGATATACCTAACAGATCAGATTAAAATAGATTTAGAGCAGTAGCTTCTTTTATCTAAAGGAGATTAGCTGCGAAAGAAGCGAATTACATTGCTAAGCCCATGAAATTAAATTCCAGATACGTTAATATATTTATCTCAGCATCTTGTTAGATGCCGATCGGAAAATTGAAGAGAATCCTGAGGAAATCAAGCTGGATCAAGCCCATCATGGTAATAGCGCACGGCGATGTCGATGGGGTTATTAGCGCAGTAATAGCCGCTAGATCCCTCCTTAGAGAAATCAATGGCGATGGCATCGGATACTACTTTTCGGGACCTAGATCAATAGATGGCCTACTCTCTAGGATTCCCGGTGGGGGAGAGAAGCTGATAATAGTTGATATAGCTATAAACCC
>JAVALV010000067.1:0-4466 GCA_032159055.1 Thermoproteota archaeon
AAAGATAACTGCTATAGTGGGACCTAATGGCTCTGGGAAATCTACCTTCCTTAAGACCTTGTTCGGACTAACGAGACTCTTCAAAGGGAGCATAATCTACGAGGATAGTGATATATCTAGACTATCTCCAGAGGAGAGAGCTAGAAGGGGCCTAGGCTTTGTTTTTCAGGTTAATAATGTCTTTCCTAACCTCACAGTGATGGAAAATTTAGAAATGGGAGCATATGCGAGGAACGATAAAGAACAAGTGAAGAAGGATTTAGAGGAAATATTGGACATGTTTCCAATTCTTAGGGAGAGGAAAAAGCAAAAAGCCGGATCACTCAGTGGAGGAGAAAGGCAGATGCTTGCAATGGCTATGACCTTGATGGGCAAGCCTAGACTGCTGCTCTTGGATGAGCCGGCTGCCGCTCTTGCACCTAAAGTGGTCACCCAGATCTTCATGAAGATTAAGGACATAGTCGATTCAGGTGTCACGGTCATACTTGTTGAGCAGCATGCTAAGAGAGCTTTGAGCGTATGTGACAACGGTTATGTCCTCTCAAGCGGCAGAGTCGTCATGAAGGGAACGGGTAAGGAGCTCCTTTCTAACGAGAAATTTGTCGAAGCCTTCTTAGGTAAAAGGTGATCCGTGATGGATATTACTATACCTCTAATGAACTCGCTTACCTTTGGGAGCTTATACACCCTAATGGCATTAGGACTCACAATGTCCTTCTCTGTCACGAAGATAGCTAATTTTGCACATGCAGAGTTAGTTACAGTAGGAGGCTATGTTACAGCTCTGCTAATAAACTGGATGGGCTTTGACCTATATGCGTCCTTAATAGGAGCCTTTGTTGCATCTGCTATAGTTGCTTTAGCCATGGACGAGGGAGTATTCAAGCCGATGATAAAGAGAGGATCTAGGCCGCTTTTCTTGTTAGTTGCTAGTATAGGTATAGGGCTCCTGATAAGGTACATTATATATATTTACGCGGACCTCAATGCGATAATAACTATACAAGGAAAAGCGAGCATAGAGCTAATAGGTAGGTTCGGTAGGGCTGGTATAACTACCATACACCTATGGATATTCCCCATAACTATAGCCAGCGTCCTAGTGCTCCACTTCCTATTCCATTACACTAAGCCAGGAAAGGCACTGAGAGCTATGGCTGATAATGAGGACCTGGCCAGAGTGTCGGGTGTGAAGATATACAGGTTAAGGAGGCTCATGTGGCTATTAGCTGGAGGGATAACTGGTTTAGCCGGAGGCCTCTGGTCAGTTTATCAGGTAATGACCCCTGAGACAGGATGGCAGGCTCTATTGACGATATTCGCTGCTTCAATTCTAGGTGGGCTAGTAAGCTTTTGGGGAACCATAGCTGGAGGGCTTATCGTCGGATTTGCGGAGAATTTTGGTATAATGCTGATGAATACGTACTTTGGTATAAGCACGGCTTACAGACCGTTAATTTCCTTCGCTATAATAGTGATAGTCTTCCTGATCAGGCCTAGAGGGCTGGCCGGCATAGATGTGGTAGAATGGATAAAAGGTATTAGTAGGAGAGGTGAATGAGATGATAGACCTCCTTGCTTACACTCCGATGATTACATCTTTCCTCGTGCTCTTTGCGATATACCTCATGATGGCCCTGAGCCTTAACCTAGAATATGGATATGGGGGTATCCCCAACTTTGGGCATATATTCTTCATGTCAGTTGGAGCCTATGCAGCAGGCGTATTAACAGCTAGAACAGTGGATTATCTCGCCCATGTGCAGAATTATTGCTCCGGGCAGGCAGCATCAATAAGGACACAATTCCTCAGTTCAAATCCGGGCATGGCAATAGGTCTATTCATACTATCCCTCATTATAGGAGCTATACTTGGGGGTATATTCGGGTATCTTGGTTCCTATCCAGCATTGAGGCTTAAAGAGGACTTCCTCGCTATAGTTCTAATATTTCTCGGAGAAATGGGTAGGATAGTAGCTAGGAACGAGCCAGGCATTGTGTGCGGGCTAACTGGTTTGACTGGTATAGCAAATCCGTTTATCTGGATAAAGGAGGTGCACATAAGGAGTATAGCTTATACGGTATTAGTGTTAGCCTTTGCAGCCTTCATATACATCTATGTGCATAGGCTCACCACATCACCATTCGGGAGGCTCCTTAAATCGATTAGAGATGATGACTTAGCAGCAATGGCTCTAGGCAAAGCAGTTCCTAAGGTAAGAGGTCAGGTTATGGTAATAGGTAGCATTATAGCAGCGTTAGCTGGTGTTTTAAGGACATTCTACATTCAAGGAGTGGTCGCGGATGACTTCATACCTCTCTACACATTCCTAGTTCTCAGCATGGTAATTTTAGGAGGAATGGCCAATAACTTAGGGATTATAGTAGGAACAATAGTAATGACCGGCTTGGACTTCTTCATATCCCCATCGGTCTTCAGCCTCTTCGGAATCACAATAGAATTCGATATAACCTACATAAAGTACGTGATAATAGGGATAATAATGATACTCATGCTAATGTTTAGGCCGGAAGGGGCTATACCTGAGAAACCTGTGGAAACTCCAGCTCTTGAATTATCTAAGTCCAGCGAGTGGGATAGAGAGGAGAGGGAACTCGAGATAGAAAAAATTGAATAGAATAGGAGTCAATATATCGGCTCCTCCCTGCTCACTTTTTCCTTTTCTTCTTGGTTATTATGGAGGATATTATCACTACTATGGTTAATAATAAGACTAGGTATATCCATATATTCGTCTGATTAGACCTAGTAGGTAGATCCATTTCTATGAGGTAGCCCCACTGCTTTATTCCTGTAATATCGGTTTCATATTGAACTGTTACCCTAGGTTCGTTAGATGATAAATATACTATGGAATTGTAACTGAGTTGATCCTCTGTTAGACCATTCAGATTCACCTTATAGCAGGGAAACAGCCCAGCGGGTGTTTTTACATTCTCAAAGGATATTACTGATATGTTTAGAGAACCATAGGACTTCCTATAACCTTCCTTCAGCTTAAGGGAGGATATGTCAACATAGGGTTCGGATAGCCTCTCTGGCAGAAAAGGTAGAACTTTAGATAAATTTCTCTTATTTACTTTATTTTCTTTCTTAATATTTCCTTTGACTGAAATAACCAATCCCTTTTTAAGCAATATTTCGTAGCTACTGTTCTCCTTACCGACCATCTGTATCAGGGTTTTGTAAGGATATACCTCGTCATCGCTCCACCAATAGTATATATTTACTCGCCTAACCGAAAGATTGAACTCGGGAGGTATAGATAAGTTCTCCGATAGGGGCCTACCTCTTTCATCATAGCAGAAATACGAGGTAGAGTTTATTCCCCTATAAAAATACCTGCTTGATGCGTTTACTTGAAGGCTGATTTTGACAAGTTTGCATTTTCTCCCTGCTGAGGAGGACCACCCCATCACCTCATAGGTCTTATTACCTAGGTAAACCCCCTCGAGCCTATATACTAGCCTAGATCCTACTGGTAAATCAGAAACAGCCACTGGCTGAGCATAGACAGGTATTATAGAGAGGACAAGGAACGCTACTGATATCAGTAACAGACTGGCCTTCATAGTACTTCACTTAAGTAGGGTATGAACAAAAAATATGAAAAGTGGTTAGTAGTAATACCAGATGCTCTCATATTCCTTTATATCCTCTCCTTCCTCCTTAAGTCTCATCAGGTAGTCGTATATAGGGACATCGACATAGGGCCATGGATCTACTGGAGCAACTCCTTTCTCCCATGGATGCCACACGTAGATCCTACCCCCAGAGTTCGGCATTATCGCTATTAGCTCGCGATCCTGCCATGCCCTTATGTGATTCTTACCAAGCGCGGGTACGTTGAAGACAGGCTCATCTGTCCTGTACTGACCTGGTAGAAGTCTTGCTTCTTCCTTTCTCTCCTGGGCAAGTCTAGCGACAGGGACTAGGTAATCCATCTGTTCGAATTTGCCTTTAGGATAGAAATTGTAGTAGGGATCCACTCCTATTATTTTGAGGGCTATCCTAGTTAGAGCATACTGGAACCTCCTAGATGTATGGAACGTATATACCTGCTGATTATACACGTAGATGTCATGATCCCTTAATGTCTTAACTGCTTGGGCCATATAAGGTGTTACCTCTTCCGCACTTTCTATATGGGATACAAACATTATGTTCCTCTTATTAGGTTCGATAAAGCTACTGAGCATCTCGGCATATTCCTTCGTTATTCTCATTGGTACGGTTACTATTATCCTACTTCCTATCCTTATACTCTTGATGTGATCGACCTCTGAGAGTCTACTAAGTATGTATTCCATATACTTATCGTTTAAAACAGCGGGGTCTCCTCCTGTTAGGAGGACATCCATCATAGATTCATGATTTGAGAACCACTCTATTGCCTTATCTATTAAAGCTTTTGGAGGTATGCCATGCGGACTAAGGGCCTCTT
>JAVALV010000068.1:0-6035 GCA_032159055.1 Thermoproteota archaeon
CATTCTTATATCATTTAAATCGACATTGACCATAGTCCTCTTCCTAATTATCTCGGCTATGCCCTTCACCATTATTGCGAGGGTATAGTCAGCCATAGCAAATGCTTTGTCTATAGGAAAGTCTCCTGCCAACTGTAATAGCTTATCATTAGAGATTAACACAACGGTATCGGCCCATTTTCTGAGCTGCCTTATACCTTCCTGAGCGATCTTATACTTGTGTCTTCCTTCCGTTTTAAAAGGGAGGGTTACAAACCCGATAACTCTAGCGCCTTTATCTTTAGATATTTTAGCTACGATAGGAGCTGCTCCAGTACCAGTACCACCACCCATACCAGCTGCAATAAAGACGAGATCGGGCCTATTGCCTAAGGCATCAGATATTTTATGGGCATCCTGCTCTGCACAGGCCCTAGCCACCTCAGGCCTTCCACCAGCTCCTAAGCCGTTAGTGATATTTTCCCCAATAAGTATCTTATTAGGGACATTTATTCCATCTAAATGCACTTTGTCTGTATTTATTGCAATCAATTTAACGCCTTCTACGCCTAAATCGTTGAGGTTATGCACTGTATTTGAACCACAACCACCAACTCCTACTATCACTATATTTCCAGTAGAATAATTTTCAGGGAGACTAGAGCTACCTGAAATACCAGTATCTGATCCATTACCATTCATTAAGGGAATGAGAGGTTCGCTCTCACTTCCTATAGAAGTGTTGAAGATTTTCTTAAAAAGATCTACCATCTCTCTGGCCTGAGACGAATCCGAACTTGTAACCTCCTTGAACATCAGTATGCTACACCTCCCGCTCCTCTCTTCCTATATTCTCTTATGAGAAGTCTTATAGCTTCCCTAATTGCTTCACTCTTGCTTGTAAAGCCACCTTCCTGCACGAGCCTCTCTAACTCTCTCATGAGAGAGTGAGGGATATGGAAAGATACTACTACCATAGGATCACCAAACGTTATTTATATCTGGGATATCTATAAGGTACAGTTAACAATTCTAGGTGTATGATATGATCATGATAGTAATATTTTTGGCATTTTTCTTTATAAGGCAATGTAACCTTTATGAGTTACTTATGAAAGTAATACAAAAGTAAGATCATCTACATCCTGATTAACGGTTAATCGATATCATCTTTTCTCCTCTTCTCCAATAACCCATTATTATCCATCTATATTGCTCTGATATCTGCTGGTTATAATAAAGAAACTATTATTTCCACTCTAATGATAAAATATGCTAATGCAATATGATTAAGATAATCACATCAATGTCTATCAGGATGGCTATGGGATCCTCAGATTTGGTACCTAATGCCTCTCAGCCTTTCCTACGTAAAATGTTGAGTTATTTAAACGCGACAAGCTTAAAGGATCTTTACTTAGATGTACCTGAAAGGCTAATCTTAGAGAAACCTCCGGATATAGGATCTCCTGTCGATCAGTCCGAGTTAGAATCTCTATATATAAACTTGTTATCGACCTATAATGTAAATCTAGTTTTTACAGGAGGAGGCATGGCTGATCACTACGTTCCCTCAATAGTTGACGAACTCGTATCTAAACAGGAGTTTTATACTTCCTACACACCGTATCAACCCGAGGTATCCCAAGGTATCTTGCAAGCGCTCTTCGAGTATCAGTCACTCATGGCGGAGTTGCTAGGTATGGATGTAGTTAACTCATCCTTATATGACTATGGGTCATCGCTTGGTGAAGCTGGCAGGTTCTCCATTAGGGTTACTAGGAGAAAAGGACTATTGATAGCATCTAACATAAATCCTGAGAGGAAGAAAGTCCTAAAAACATATGTAGAGCCATTAGATGCTAGAATAACTGAAGTGAAATATGAAAAAGAGAGCGGGATGACCTCTCTAGATGAACTCTCAGCAAATATAGATGATTCCATTGGTATGGTTTATTTGGAGGTTCCGAACTTTTTTGGCATAATAGAAGAAAATATAGAGGAAATTTCTGATATAAGCCATAGAAAAGGTGCTCTACTTGTAGTAGGTGTAGACCCCTTCCTTATGGGGATAATGAAACCTCCTGGAGAGCTAGGAGCTGATGTAGTAATAGGTGAGGGACAGCTTTTAGGAGGATATATGAATTTTGGAGGCCCATCCTTAGGAATCTTTGCCATAAAAAAGAAATTCAGGCAAATAAGGCAACTCCCAGGTAGACTTATCGGCTTAACTAAAACCCTTGATGGTAAGTATAGAGGATATACAATGGCTTTACAAACAAGGGAGCAGCACATTCGCCAAGAAGAAGCAACCTCTAACATAACTACAAATACTTCCCTTATGGCCGTAAGGGCAGCAATATACCTCTCCCTGTTAGGACCAGATGGTATAAGGAAAGTAGCTGAGAGGATTCTTTATAACACATCCTACTTGAAGAGGAATATTGACTCTTTATCGTGTTTCAATGTACCCTTTTCGTCATCCCCCATGTTCAAAGAGATACCAGTTATCTCAGGAAAATCTTGGAGAGATATAAACAGACATCTTTTAGAAAAAGGAATTTTGGGAGGATTCCATGTAAACAGTATATTTCCCGAGGTAGGAATTGAAGGACTGGCTCTATTTTCAACTACAGAGAAGCATAGCAAGGAGGATCTTGATCTCCTCTTAAGTTCACTGAAGGAGGTGTGTATATGAAATATAGACAGGCCAGATGGGAATTAGGTAAAAATGTCCTTGAACCAACAGTATTTGAGCTTGGTAGAGTGGGAGAAGGAGGAGTTATAATTGCTAAACCTGATAACAGGATTGTTGAAGAAATAGGAGCGTTAGAGGAAATATTTCCTAGAAACTTAATCAGGGACCATGTAAACCTACCTGGTTTGACGGAACCTGAAGTAGCCAGGCATTTTAACCACCTCGCCCAGATGAATTTCGGGGTGGATAGTGGACCTTATTGGCTTGGATCATGTACTATGAAATACACCCCAAAACTGGTGATGAGACTGGCATCATATCGTGAATTAAGGGAGCTCCATCCCTATGCTCCTGAAGAAGTAACTCAAGGCATACTGAAGATCCTTTATGAACTTCAAGAGATGTTATCTATCATAACAGGTCTCACCCATTTTACATTACAGCCAGCAGCTGGTGCTCATGGAGAGTTAGTTGGAGCACTTATAATAAGGAAGAGGTTCCTTGATTTAGGCGAAAAGAGAGACGAGATGCTAATTCCAGATTCGGCTCATGGGTCAAATTTTGCGAGTGCTGCCATGGCCGGATTTAAGATCGTGAGGATACCTCCATCAGACGAGGGTACCATAGATCTAAACGCTCTTAAGGCCGCAATTAATGAGAGAACTGCTGGCATGATGATAACAAATCCTAATACTCTAGGCATATTCGAGAGTGATATCCTCGAGGTTGCAGAAATGCTACATGAGAACGGGAGCTACTTATACTACGATGGGGCTAATTTAAATGCCATAATGGGCTGGGTAAGGCTATCGGATATGGGAGTTGATCTAGCTCATTTTAACATGCATAAAACGTTTAGCGCTCCGCATGGCGGAGGAGGACCGGGAGCTGGCGCCGTTGGCGTTAATGATGAACTGAGAGAATATCTCCCAATACCTATTGTAGTAAAGGAGGGAAACGTGTATAAGCTAAATTATAATCTACCTAAAAGCATAGGTAAAGTAAGAACATTTTATGGAAATGTGGGCGTTCTAGTAAAAGCCTGGGCTTACTTAAAGCTATTAGGAAGCGAAGGTGTGAGAATTTCATCTGGTGTAGCTGTATTAAACGCGAATTATGCGAGGAAAAAGCTAATGGATATGGGATTCGAAGTTCCCTATGGGAAGAATAGGCCATGTAAGCATGAGTTTGTCCTTTCTTTATCCAATTTCAGGAGGGAATATGGTATAAAGGCTTTAGATTTCGCTAAGGCTCTCATAGATAGAGGGTATCATCCACCAACAATATATTTCCCGCCTATAGTTCACGAAGCGTTTATGATGGAACCAACGGAGTCAGATAGCTTGAGGGATATAGACGGCTATATAGATGCCATGGGTGAAATAAAGAGATTAGCTAAAGAAAAGCCAGATGATATTCTAAATGCGCCTCAGAATGCTGCGATAACTAGAATAGATGATGCTCTAGCTAATAGAAGGTTATGGTTAACTTGGAAGATATACAAGGAGAGTGAGGAAAGAGAGGGCTAGCTCGATCACCAATATGGTCTCCACCAATCTTTTCTCATGTTCTATTCCTATATTAATTAAAAGCCATGCTAGTGACTTATTGGGAGGCGGTATTAGGGTTCCGTCTTCTCTCACTCTAGTTGGTATTTTCTTTTCTGTTTTCCCCCAGCTAATGAGTTTCAAGAAGAAATCAACCCCATGAGGGACTGTTAGCACTATTAAGGGCCAATAAAGTCCCTTAGCAGCCGAAATGAAAGATATGTATCCACCTAATAGGAATGTCATGGTATTTCCAGGGAATGCCCTAGCAGGAATCCAGTTGAATACTAGGAAGGATATTAGTATTCCAGCTAAGGTAAACATTAAAAACGAACTGGCTATGTCTCCTCTTAATACAAGAAGCATGGAAAGAGTTAGAGATATTATAAGGGAAGCTCCAGCCTCTAATCCATTAAATCCGGCTAAAGTATTGAAAGCATTGGTGATGTAAATTCCAAATAGCATTATAGCTACTATGTTAAGAGCGTAGGAAATGCTAATGAATGGGGAGAAAGGGGATAGCCATCTATAGAGGAAGATGTATGGTAATCCTGAAATCACTATTTTTTCTAAGTTCCTCATACCAACTAAATCATCTATTAAACCCATCATGGCATAGAATATCGATATTATTTGAAGAATCTCGGTATTTATGCCGAAAATTAGGGATACTAAGGCGGGGGAAATTGCTATCAATAGAGAGGTTGGTAATCCACCTATCCGAGCGGCCTTCGTCTTATGGATTTTATGTAAGTCGATCGATAAGAGTCCTCTTTTCTGTGATATAGATATCCAAATATCTGTAGATTTGTAAGTAATTAGTGATAAGACAAGAAGCATGGCTATTCCAGAGACAAGTTGTGTTAATAGTGTAGCCAGCATTGTTTTTATCGGTTATTTCAAATATGAGATGATAAAAATGCTAGCGCCGTTATTACTGATCGCAGTGGTGCTGCCTGCACTTTTATCAGAATTATTTCAACGTATATTAATTCCTAGACTGATTTCTAAGGGCCTCTTATCAAAAGACGTACACAAGATTGGAAAGCCTTCGATCCCTGAGCCTGTAGGCCCTGCTGTTTCCTTCGCCTTCGTTACCTCACTAATGTCATTGCTTCCTCTCCTCGATAGTTGGGTATTACTTGCTGGAATTGCTGCAGCATCGGGATTGGCTTCCCTGATTGGGTTATTAGACGATATAGCTCCTTTAGGAGCTAAGACCAAGCCTATTTTACTTATTTTACCTGCTATTCCTCTCATAGCTACTGGAGCAGTTATTCCTAGGCCGTATCTTCCTCTACTAGGAAGAGCTAGGCTGTACTATGTATACTGGTTTATACTCTTAGCTATGTTCACGGTCTTTTCTAATGCAGTGAATATGATGGATGCTCTGAATGGCATGCTCCCATCTTCTGTGTATACGGCTACTATACCACTTCTCCCAGTCCTTATAGCTTTGAACAGTATAGATAGCATTTTAGCCCTAATAGCTCTATTATCTTCCATGTTTCCTTATTACTTAAGGAATAGATATCCGGCCAAAGTATTCGGTGGCGACTCTAACTCATTATTTGTAGGAGCAGCGATAGCATCCATAGCGGCTACCTCTAATACAGAAGCTTTCTTCGGCATAGCCCTCCTCCCATTCATGGTTTCTGGCTTCTCAGTAATAGCTTCTGTTGGAGGGCTTATGGAAAGGCATGAAATAGAGAGAAGGCCTGTAAAATTAGAGTATGATAAGATAAAAGCCAATCCAGATCCAAAAGCACCAATGTCCTTAATTGCAATTCTCACCAGTGATAATCCGAAAG
>JAVALV010000069.1:0-3993 GCA_032159055.1 Thermoproteota archaeon
ATTTTAGGATCTCCGAAATTAAAGTATCTCCTATCTAGAGCGATTACTCTAAACCCTTCCTTTGAAAGGGCTCTGACTAGATGTCTACCGATGAATCCCGAGGCTCCTGTTACCAACACGCACCTGCCATCTCCTAGCAACTGATCCCCTACCTGCCGTCCATTGGTTGGGCGCCTGTTACTTATTTATAATAGTTATAATAAACTCACGCATCATAATACGGAGTGAAAGATAGGATATTTGTGGTAGTAAACGGGTTACTGTACCCCTGCATCATAGGAGGAGCTGAGATATTCGCTCATTCGCTGTCAAACGAGCTATCTAAGCTCAGATATGATGTAACGATGCTCGGATATGATAGGGATGGCTGCTATCACATGGGAGGTGAGGGCTTAGGGAGGAGATACAGGGTCTCGACATCTCCCTCCTTTGGGAGGTTCTTAGATAGGCTCATTGTCCCTCTCCATACGAGGAACCTGATCAGAGGATTAGAAGATGGGGGAAAGCCCATTATAATCTCTATAATGCTCCATTCATCTCTACTGGGCTATATGATAGCTAGGAAGATTCGCCCGAAGTGCCACGTGATCTCTTTCTCCGGCGGGGATGCTGCAATCTCTTCCATGACTGGAATATGGTTGGAGAGAATTAGAATAGACTACCTTCTTTACTCCAAGCTTTCAATGGTTCTGAACAATCCTAGATCGCTTTTTATAGCCACAACTAGCCTGATGAAGAAGCAGATGATGAAGGCAGGTATCAGAGGTAATAGGATCTTCATAATACCTAGGTTAGTCGAGGACAGGTTCTTCGAGGTGGATCCAACTGATAGCATATTGGGAGGGGACAGGATAATCTTCGTAGGGAGGTTCTCAAGTGAGAAGGGAATTCAGGTACTGCTGAGGGCATTCGATATAGTGACCAAGGGAATACCCAACGTTAAGCTAACATTGCTGGGGGAAGGCCCCCTGAAAGGGATGATAAGGAGGTACGTGGAGAGGAAGAACCTAAGCAGGAACATGGAAATCGTGGGTAAGGTTCCTTACGAGCATATACATAAATATCTAGCTGATTCAACATTGTTCGTCCTTCCCTCTCTGAATGAGGGACTTCCCAATGCGCTGCTCCAAGCCATGGCAGCTGGCCTCCCAATCATCGCATCAAAGGTAGGTGGGATCCCTGAAGCCGTAAGGGATGAGGTTGACGGGATACTGGTAAATCCTGGATCGCCAAGCGAATTAGCCAATGAGGTTCTGAAATTATTGGAGGATAGGAAGAGAGCTCTTAAGCTTGGTCGCAATGCTAGAATATCTGCGGAGCGATACAGGGCAGATAAGGTCGTTGAAAAGTATGTAGAACTTTTCGAGAGTTATTGCTCCGGAAACGGTCAAAATGAAAGGGAAAGTGAGGAAAGAGGAGAATAGAAAGGAAGGTGGGTAGAAATTATTCTTCGAGAAGAGTTCATTAAGCCTAATCATTGTCCTTTGTCATCCAACTCCCTTCCTATGTAGCATACATTGAGCAGCAATTCACCAGCTCAACTTGGATTGTGGGAATGTAATCGAATGAACTTATGCATCTGATTCAAATAGCTAAGCTTTTTACCTGAGAAAGCTTAAAAATCGCTCGAGGTATACCGGCACATGGATCAGGAGAAGGGTGAAGAGAGGGAGAAAGGGCTGAACGAGCTACTAGATAAGATAGCCTCATCATTCAAGATGGATGAGGAGGTCTGGAAGTGCTTGCTCTTCGCTGCATCCGTAGCTGAGGACTTCACAGCTAGCTTCAGATCAGGCCCCTTCAAGGTGGAGATCAGGAGGAGGTACGATGGTAGGGTGGAGGTCTCCTACTCGGTCAAGGAAATGGATGGTACCGAGAGGATATTGAAGAAGATTTACTGACCTTTTCCGATGCTATCCGAGGAAATAAATTTATGCATTTTTCCTCTCTCAATTTCTGGTGGGAGATAGCCAACAGAGGAGCAACCAGACTGCTATGGTCAGTATGGCTGCGAGACGCTAAACCCATTCCACTACCACTAATCTCCTCATATATTTACTATGGCAAATGATGAACGAAAAGTCGGATGAGGGCATGGCTGAGGGTAAGCAGCATGAGATTCCGTAGGTCGGAACTAGCTGAATGGAGTTAGCAACCGCATCCCGATTCACCAGATCCAGATACTAGTAAGTTCTCCTCGAAGAGATGCTTCCAGCATTCAGCACACACCCAAATACCACCTAGCTTCTTATGGACCGCCCACAGGAGGCTGACGTTTTCCTTCCCACAGAGGGCGCATCTCCCCATGGCGATCCCCTCACATCATGGATCATTCGATAATAGTATAATAATAAATATATTCATGTCAATTTCCCAGCAGAGAGCCAGCGAGTAGCTAATACCTCAAGGAGCAGAGAGGGGAGTAGAGGAGTACCCTGTAAAACTATTCCCATTGCCAACCCTTATTAAGCAGAGCTTGCTTACTTGAATGGAATGCAGGCCCTGAAAGACGAGATACTAGAGCTGCTGGAGAAGGATAAGGAGTTCAGATATGCGGTAGCTGGCCTGATAGGATATAAGGAGATATTGGAGCGCATAGTCTCGCTGGAGGAGGGCCAGCAGAGGCTTGAAAAGAGGATGGATTCCTTGGAGAAGAGCTTCAACAAGCTAGCTACCAGGGTTGAGGTGACCATAGGAAGCATGGGGAGACGATGGGGATCCGATCTGGAGAGGATGGTTCTCGAGATATTCAAGGAGACCTTGGAGAGGAAGGGTATAGAGCCTGGGGAGGTCAGGAAGTTCAAGTTCAAGGATGAGGATGGAAGCATCACAGGGGTGAAGGGCAGGATAGTGGATATAGATGTCTTGGTGAGGGATTCCAAGCTGTACGTTATGGAGGTGAAGTCTAGGGCCGAGCTGGATCATGTAGAGTACCTTATGGAGAAGGCAAGGTTCGTTGAGAGGATAATGGGGAGGAAAGTCGATAGAGCCATGATAGTGGCCGTAAATGTGGATAGGGAGGCGTATGAAAGGGCCAGGGAGCTGGGCATAGATGTGATATGCGGTCATGTGATAGAATAGCGGTAATGGAAGAGGCTAAGGTCTTCATGTTACCACTCTGTATGAAGAAATATGAGGCATGATAGGAGGAGCAAGACGGCAAGTGCGCCTAGAACAAGAGAGTAAAAGGATACTCACCTTCTCTAGGTTATCTTACCTCAAATTTTCCGTTGAGATCCTGCAGATCGGATCTACAATGCGTTAAAAATGGAAGATCTCAATTCAATACTTTTTAGCATCACTGATTACGACGTTCCCCTCACTCAACTCCTCGGGAGTTAGTGGTATGACCTCTAGCGGAGGAGCTATCCTGAGCCTCCAGGCAATTTCATTCACGGGATCAGGCCTCTCAGTAAACTTCATGTCCTTAAAGTCCGTTGAAATAATTATTAGGTCTAGATCACTCTCCTTTAGCCAATCTCCCCGAGCATAGCTCCCGAATAGGTATACTCCCTCTATCCTAATCACCTTCTTCAGTTCGGATAGGAAGGCTCTAACAGACTTAATTACCCTCTCTGGAATAAACATAGTTCTTGACATACTCGATCACCTCCTCAGCAATCCTAATGGCTCTCACAGCCTCCTCCTCGTCTACAGACTCGCTAGGTAGTCCATTAGCAGCATCAGGATATCTAGTTACTGTATAATACTTATTTAGGACGTATATCGAGCTCTCAAGATCCTCTGGAAGGGAAAATACTTCTTCATTCAATAACCTGTGCTCCGTGACCGTGCTAATAAGGGGGATTTTCCCTCCTAACAATGAAAAATAAGGATTTGAGCAATTTTTCGACAGCCTGTTGAGCGAAGAGTGCTGCTCTAAAGTAACGCTTAGCTTCCATCATCATTTTTGCGTCCTTGAGATCTTCTAGTGACATTTTAAGCCAGAGAGATATCACGCCTCATTTAAGGTTATCGTATTGCGAGAAAAAT
>JAVALV010000070.1:0-6151 GCA_032159055.1 Thermoproteota archaeon
AGGGATGCTGCAGAGATGTTGCTTGCGGGAGCTAAGGCCGTCGGGATAGGTACAGCTATCATGACGAGAGGGCTAGGGGTCTTTAGGGAGATACTAAACGGACTTTCTAGCTATCTAGAGAGGAAGAAACTATCGGTTAGAGAGCTTATCGGGAGGGGAAGGGATACTTGAACTTCAGATTAATAGCGTTTGACAGCCTTGGAGTTAGATCGATGGCTACAGTCGTAGAGACGAGCAATCTGAAGGTATTCATTGATCCCAGTGTAGCCCTAGCACCGAGGAGATATGGCCTCCCACCTCATGAGAAAGAAATGGAGAGGATGAGAGAACTCGCTAAGGAGATAGAAGAGGAAGCCAGGGATTCTGATGTCATCATAATAACCCATTACCATTATGATCACTTCGATCTCGGTAGAAAAATCTCGCTCTCAATTTACAGGGACAAGGATGTCTTGATTAAACACCCAAGAGAAAATATAAACAGAAGTCAGAGAGTAGAACGCGCTCCCTTGTTCCTGAAGAGCATAGAAGGATTGCCAAGGAGATTGGAGTTCGCTGATGGAGAGGAATTTAAATATGGCCCTACAACCATAAAGTTCTCTAAAGCAGTACCTCACGGTACTAGCACCAGATTAGGCTACGTAATTGAGGTATTAATAGAAAGCGAGGGAGAGAGATTCCTCTTCTCATCAGATGTTGAGGGTCCATCCCTAGAGGAGCAGGTGAGTTTCATAGTGGAAGCTGATCCTCATATCGCAGTCATAGATGGGCCCATGACCTATATGCTTGGCTTTCGATACTCCGCTGACAGCCTAAGCAGATCAATAGAGAACTTAAGCAGAATTCTGGATCTCCCTTCCTTGGATCTCTTGGTTATGGACCACCACCTATGCAGGGAGCTTACCTTCAGAGAGAGGCTTCATCCAATATCTAATAGGTTTAAAACGGCAGCTGAGGCCTCAGGTAAGGCTAATAATTTACTAGAGGCCAGAAGAAGGGAGCTATATGGGAGGTAAAGTCCCTTTTGGATGCAGAGGCTGTAATCAATGAAGCCTTAGCATATGGAGAGAGGAGGCTAATAGTAGTATCGGGGCAAGACTCCTTGGAGGTAGCCTCTAACATCGCAAAGGATTGGTTGTCTAGAAGGGATGGTAATGTACTTTTAGCCACCCACCAAGGAACTGGTGCAGATAGGGTATCTTTAGATGAGAGTAGAACCGTATCTATAGATTTCGATCAGACAGGAGAGATCTTGGGTGGGACGTGGGACGTCCTCATAGCTGATTTTTCCTCCCAGTTCAGAGCAAACGATCTAGGTAGGTTGGTAGAGGTAGTGAGAGGAGGAGGCTTGGTCATCTTCACAATTCCCCCAGTTAAAGAATGGCTTTCTACTTTGACAGAGTTCCAGAGGAAACTCATTGTCCCTCCCTTCGAGGATAGGAAAGTGAGGCAATTGTTCAAGAAGAGGTTCCTATCCTCCCTCGGAGCTCCCGGTACTTTCCTCTTAGGAGAGGAGGAAAAAGGTCTTCTTTTAGGTAAGCTGGCCAGAGAAAGGGTTTCACCCGAGAAGAGCGAGGATCCTATAGTGAGTATCTGCGCAACAAGAGATCAACAGAGAACCCTCCATTCCCTAGTGGATGCTATTAAAGGAAACAGAAGAACCTTCATTCTCACAGCTAATAGGGGAAGGGGAAAATCTGCTGTCTTAGGTCTGGCTCTCTCACGCATTCTCATGGAGACTAAAATAAGAAAAGCAGTTGTAACATCTCCTAGCTTAGAGGGCATACAGACGCTCTTTGAGTTCTTAATGAAGGGCTTAGATGTACAGGAAGTGAAATACGAACCACTGATTAGGGAAGGTCGAATAATAGATGTCAAGTTCGAGGGTAGGGATGTCTTCTTCTTGACTCCAGATAGCGCAGCGGATGTGGGGGTCAAGTTAAAAGTTGTGGACGAGGCAGCGGCCATTTCCATACCTACTCTGTTTAAGATATTGTACAGTAGCAAGTTCTCCATATTTTCCAGCACAATACATGGATATGAGGGGGCAGGGAGGGGATTCACCCTTAGATTCCTCAAGAGAGTGAGAAATTCGGGGATTCCCTATGTAGAGGAGAGGATGGAAGAACCTATAAGGTACCCCCCAGGAGATCCAGTTGAATCGTGGCTCTACAAGCTACTATTGTTGGATGCTGAGCCGGGGGATCCTCCTAACGCTAATCCAGAGGACGCTGTATATAACCACCTCGATATGGAGAATGTAAAGGAAGACTACCTGAGAAAGTTCTATGGCATATATGTATTGGCCCACTATAGAAACAGGCCTAACGATCTTGAGATGCTCCTAGACGCTCCACATCACTTCGCCAGAAGTCTAGAGTACAATGAAGAGCCGATAGTAAGCCTGCATATAGCTGAGGAGGGGGAGCTTCCGAGCGATGTATTGAATAACATGATGAAGGGGTTAAGGGATGTTCCAGGGCACGTCATACCATCTAGGATAGTGCTCCATTACGACTTCAAGTCGTTCGGAAGGTTAAAGGGGTGGAGAATAGTGAGAATAGCTACTCATCCCGAGATGCAGGGAAGGGGCTTCGGGACGAAAGCCCTAGAGTGCGTAGAGGATGAAGCCAGAGGCAAGGGAGTTGATTGGATCGGAGCCAGTTTCGGGGCAACTAGGGACCTCCTTAGGTTCTGGACTAGGCTAAAGTTCGTTCCAGTCCATATTAGCCCTAAGAGAAACTCGGTAACAGGGGAATATAGTGTCCTGCTCGTCAAACCCATAAGCGAGAGAGCTTCAAGGTTACTTAGCGAGATACTAAAGGAATTCAAGAGGAGAATTCTGAATAGCCTTCACGATGTATACTTCTCGCTCGATCCTCTCGTGGCAAGTTACCTCCTCAAATCGCCTGTAGAATCAGGTAAACTTAGATTAAGTCAATCTCAAAGAAGCAGGCTGCTTGGATTCATAAAGGGAGATTACATATATGAGCTAGCATCTGATGCGATCTACGAGATAGTTAGGCACTACTTCTGGCTAGGTAAGGATTGCCTTACCCCTCTAGAGGACTCGCTACTCATAGGAAAGGTGCTACAGGGGAAAGGATGGGAGATGATAAGGTCCAGATTCAAGTTGAGGGATAGCCCGTACGACCTACTCAGGGAAATGATTAAGAACTTGCTATCATGCTTGGATGGCCTTGGCAACTAAGCTTAGGTGCGTACATGGAGGGATGAACTTCTCCATTCTCCTTATATCTCCATATATAGAATCAACACCCCATCCCGCTCTTTTCAGGATCTCAGCCAGTTCCGTTGGAGTATAAACCCTCATCTCCGTATTTACCTCGAGCTCCTTAGTGAGGTTTCCCTCTCCATCATCACGCAATATTATCCACTTAGATAAGAGATGGGACCATAGGGGGTCAAATTTCCTCTCCTCCATAAGGACTAGCGAACCATACCTCTGATAGACCTTATTACAATACCTCCAGTCTGGAGTTTCCCTATGCAGTGTATTGGCTATTATCAGGATAGCTCCGTCATTAGCTAGAGATCTCAGCTTCCTTAGGATCTCCTCATCGGTAGTTCCATCATAATATCCTAGGGACGTGGATACTATTATGATCGCATCGAACTTCTCACCAGATAATGTCTGATCTATGGTCCGGGCATCTGAAACGATGAATCTAGTTCTATCAGAAACTCTGTACTTTTCAGCTTTGATTTTAGCATCTTCTATGAACGGAAGGGATATATCGAAGCCTGTGACATCGTAACCTCCTAGGGCCAATGGGATGGCAACCCTTCCGTTGCCACAGAAGGCATCTAGCAAGTGGCCTGATTCCAATCCGTTCTCTTTCAATATTTTGGCTATGGATTTAGCTATCTGCTCGCCTTCTGACCAGCTTCCGTTCATTATCTCTATGTATAGATCAGCTCTCTCAACGAAGACCCTCTTCACCCAGCTCAGTCCAGCCACCCATTAATATAGGGGACCATCTTAATTAAGGGTTAGTGAGTGACACTTCCCTCCCCAAACCTAATCTTCCAGCAACCTTGTAAATAAAAGATGCTGCAGCTATATCAAGGGAGGAGGTTCCTACTGCTTTATACAGAGTTTTTTCATCATAGGAGAGTCTACCCTTCTTTTTCCCCGATAGCACATCACCTAGCTCCCCTATTATTCTATCCATGGCCAAGACGCCCTTCTCTAGAGGAATTCTGAGATCTCCTGAATCGAGAGCCTCCCTTGTATCTACGACTATCCTATCAAAGGAGGATATTGCTGAATCATCCAGTTCCCTGGCATCTGGTGTGTAGGCTCCAATTGCGCAGACATGTCCTCCCCTTGGAATATCCGATCCCGTGATGACGGGCTCCCTAGACGTCGTAGCTGTTACTATTATGTCAGCAGGCTTGTTAGAATCAACGGCCTTTGAACGTATTCCCTTCTTCTCAACCCATTTAGCTAGAAACTCTGCCTTCTCCCTATTTACGTCCCTTACATACACTTCCTCCAGATCCCTCACTTCCTGTATTAGCCTCGCATGGGATCTCCCTTGGATACCTGCTCCTATGATCATCAAGCTGCGGGCATCTCGCCTCGCCATTGCTTGAACTGAGAGAGCACTTGCTCCCGCTGTCCTATATTCCGTGATGACCGATCCATCCATTATGGAGAGGAGATCCCCTGTTTCAGGATCAAGCAGAAGGACCGATGCTGGTACTGTAGGCATTCCCCTATCCCTGTTTCTGGGAAAAACTCCGACTACCTTTACTGCTACGAACCCCATTTTTTGAGAGAAAGCGGGCATAAATCCAATCCATCCTTTCGGTAGATCTGTTGAAACTCTAGTGGGATACCATCCTCCTCCAGATGATTTCTCGATGAGGGTCTCCTTCAGATGCAATAAAAATCCTTTAATATCACTCTCTATGGATAGTCTCACCTCATCGGCCTTTAATAGTAGCATATGGCATCTACTGTAATCTACTCAATTTCCCTTTTACCCTTGTGCCTCGGAGCTAGCAAAAGTTTATTTAAATTTTGAACATATAATAATATGGTGGTGCTTCAATGTCCCTTCCTTATAATAAGTTCGTTGAAGTCGAATATGCCATCTCCAGAATACCAGATAACTCCGTTCTCGCTATTTCAGGTTTTAATATGGCTACAACTCCAGAGTATCTAATAATGAAGCTGTGGGAGAGATACAGGGATACTGGTCATCCTAAGAACCTTTTCATAATATCAGATACCCTACCTGCCACTCCAAATAGGGCATTGGATTTCTTAGCTAGGAGATTATACGAAGAGAAGGACCAGGACCTCATTAGGGGTATGCTGCTACCCTTCATTGGATGGGCACCTTGGATCCAAAAGCTAGCCATGGAGAACAGAATAGAGCTTTATTCATGGTCTATAGGGATGGCTGCCTACTGGTTCAGGGAGATAGCATCTGGAAGGCCTGGGCTGGTGACCTATATAGGAAAGGGTACCTTCCTAGATCCTAGACAGGATGGGGGAGCTGTAAATGATCTTGCCAAGGAGAGGAGGACCTGTAAGACTTCCCTGATAAGGATAGCTGGGGAGGAGTACCTCTTCTATGAGGCACCTAAACCGAATGTCTCCTTCATAAGGGGAACTACCGCAGATGAGATGGGTAATATCACGATGGAGAAAGAGGGAATCTATGGAACGGTATTGGCCATAGCTCAGGCTTCTAAGGCTAGACCAAATCCAGGTATCGTGATAGCTCAAGTAGAGAGGGAAGCTAGATTTGGCTCTTTAAACCCGAAGAGCGTCCATGTCCCAGGTCCCTTAGTTGATTATCTGGTAATATCTCCTCCACAGTACCAATGGCAGAGCGGAACTATCATGTTCGATCCTAGGGTGAGTGGGAGGATAATACCTCCGATAACCCCTAATCTCCTCCCTAAGATGAAGTTAGATGCAAGAAAGGTAATAGCTAGGAGAATTGCCTTAGAACTAGTCAGACTAGTCAGGGAGAGGGGAGGACCTATTCTCGTCAACTTGGGCATAGGAATTCCGGCGATGGTAGCGAACATAGCTGCTGAGGAGGGAATATCCGATTTCATAATTACTACAATAGAATCCGGACCGTGGGGTGGACTAGCTCTCATGGGT
>JAVALV010000071.1:0-3579 GCA_032159055.1 Thermoproteota archaeon
GGTAGGGAAGTGCGGCAAAGGTACGCTCATCCGTAGCTGCTGATTGAATCGCTGAAGGATAAGGATAAGATCGGAGGTATTAGAGTTTTATAGGAGAGGAAAGGAAGGACCTTCCAATGGAGAAACTAAAGAGAGTAAGGGTGCCCTTATATGGATGAGGGTCTACTGATGTGGAAGGGAGTTCAGCTTATCGCGCGATTCCTAGGGCAGGTCATAGAAGGAATAGATCATCAGTGAAGAAAACGCAGGAATTCCTTGAGAGCCCTACTTTCAGTGTAATAGATAGCTAACTAGTTAGCACTCCTCTCCCAGTTTCTTGAGTAGGTCGCTCTTCGTAATTATCCCAACTATCTTACCTTTATCTTGGATCAGTACAGCTGGATAGAGAAGAAGCATGTCCCTGAGCATGGAGATAGATGCATCAGGAGGAAATATGGGGAATGCCCCTTCTATTACTTCAGAGATCCTAGCCTCCGACGAGAGCGATGATAGTTTCCTGAGAAGACCCTCCTCAGTCACCGACCCGATGACCCTACCTCCCATCATCACTGGAAGCTGGGATATTCCCCTCTCCTCCATTAGGGAGATTGCCTTAGCTACGGTATCGTCGGGGGAAACGCTGATTATGGGTGAGGTCATTATCTCAGATGCTTTGGTGCACCCTCTCTCCTTCCTAGCCATTTCCAGAGCTTTAAATATCTTGACAGCTACCTCATAGCTCGGGACGAGTTGACCCCTCTCTACCTTTGATATGAGGGATTGGCTGACCCCAGCCATTCTTGCAAGCTTCTTTTGGCTTATACCAAGGGCTTTCCTTTCCTTCGCAATGAGGGATAGTTCTCTCATCATATTCCAATTGGAATATAAGATTACTTAAAATTATTAATATTCGATGGAAGGAGGTTCTATGCTGGATTATTCCCCATCAGAGTTTCCAATTTATATGACTGCCACTTTCCTCAATTTACCTAATAGTAAATCATTCTACGGAGGGAGAGAGCTCAAGTATTCTAGGGAGGAGAATCCGACCGTGAGGGAGCTCGAGAGGAGAATCGCTGAATTAGATGGATTTCCTGATAGTCTTGCCTTCAACAGCGGTATGGCTGCTATCTCTACCCTCTTCCTATCTATGGCAAAGAAGGGTATTTTAATGGCCTTCGATGCCTATCCAACAACAATAAGGCTCGCCCTCGATCTTAAGGTAAGGGGGTTCAGAATTAGGCTAGTTCCTATGGAAGAGGTAGTAAATGCCGTGTCAAGAGAATGGGGCCTCGTATTCACAGAGACAATAACGAATCCCATGCTTAAGGTACCCGATCTCCCAGCATTGGCGGAAAGATGCGAGGAGAAGGATGTAAATTTAGTTATCGATAACACATTCGCATCTCCAATACTGCTTAAGCCCTCCATATATTCTAGTTACTCGGTTCAGAGCGCCACCAAATACCTTTCAGGCCATAACGATGTCATAGCTGGCATCCTATCGGGCAATGAGTTAGGGGATCTGTGGGAGTGGAGGAGGGAGCTCGGGACAATACTAGATCCATTTAGAGCTTTTCTAGTTATGAGAGGCCTCTACACACTGGAAATGAGGGTTAAAAAGCATTCTGAAAATGCTTTAAAGGTTGCGACTTTCCTGGAGAGCTGCGAACTTGTTGAGAGGGTTATATATCCCGGGCTAAGTTCGCACCCTCAACACGATCTGGCTAAGGAAATTTTCGGGGGGCTTTATGGAGGGGTAGTGACTTTCATTCCTAAAGTAGATCCATCAAGATTCATATCCTCGCTTAAAGTTATAAGACCTGCTCCCAGCCTAGGATCTCCCTACTCTTTAATTAATCAGCCAATTTCCTCGGCTTCTAACATTTCCCCTTCAATGATAAGGGAGCTAGGAATAGATGAGAGGGTTGTCAGGCTATCAGTTGGCCTAGAGGATCCCGAGATAGTTATAGGAGATATAGAAAGTGCTTTAAGAAGGGCTAAAAATCCCTACTCTAATAATCTCCACGGAGGGTAGCTATACAGTATCATATCACATCACATCTGTTAATACTACTTACTTTTTACTAGCTAATGCATCGATTTCGACACTGAAGGGAAGGAAAATGTTATACGCCAGTGTCTCCCTATAAGGAGATGCGAAGGGGAAGGATAGGTAGGTTTCAGGTGATGGCCCTCCTCCAAGCAGCCCGTTACTATTTATTGAAGGGGGATCTAGATAAAGCCAAATCCTTTGGATTGAATAGGGCCATATTCTATGCGTGGGCTAAGAGATCTGGAGGAAGACCGAGGAGGAGATATGCCGCTGGAGCATCAGCTCCATCGATGCCTGCACCTTCTAGGGATGTAGAGAAAATTGGAAATGAAGCAGCCTATATCACGGAGAGCGGTCTCTTCACAATAGGTAACGAGGTCCAGAGGCCTGAAGATTATGATAGGGAGATAGCTCAACGCATAGAGCCCTTCATATCCTATGAGGAGGCGTGGAAAGCTGCATTGAATTACCTCAGGACGCTTCCGAAGGAGATCCTGCTAGATCAGAGGAAGTTCTACGAGAAAGCATACCTGCCAATCAGGGATCACTTTGAGGAGATCGTCAAGAGATTCTCAAAATCTGGTGGACTTGATGGGATGCTCAGTTAAGAATCGAACTCTAGTTGCTGGAAATTAGCTAGTTAATCAGTTAATAATAATTAATTTACTTATTTCAGCTCTTATTAGCTTATTTAAGTTCAGTTCATATCTAACTATGGTTTAATTTAGATCAGCTTTCAGCCTCACTACGGTATATCTTCCTTCCTTTAGAAGCTCTACTTTACCTTCAGCTTCCATCTTCCTGAGCCTTCTCCAGATAGTAGCTCTTGGTGCATCCAGAGCTTTAACTAGGTCCGACTGAAGGGCCTGGCCATTTCTCCTCATAAGCTCCAATATTATGTTCCTTTCCAAGCTATCGATATCCGACTCCTTCACCTCCACTAGTTTGTGCCTTCTCATCAGAGCTAAGATGAGTATCACGAATATCACAGAAATTAGAGCAATAGGCAATAGCAGGTCACTGAGCTGAGCTCCCTTTGAACTTGAACTTACCTTTGGAATACTGGTCGTTCTTGTAGATATGCTCTTAGCAGTCGATGCAGTTACCAGTGAATTGCTACCAGAGGTAGTTTCCGCTACAGAACCACTCTCCGAGGTGGTGGCTTCAGTTCCCTGATTTCGACTCTCAGTTATCTTATTCGTTGCAACTGCTAGGGTTGGTGGCGAGACAGGCGCCCTATTTATTTTATAGGTCATCCAGACGGAGCCAGAATTGAAGGAAAATCTCATCCATTGATCCTCTACTTGAATACTACTTGGAACTGAGGATATCCCCAAGATTATGCTATCTTTAGGGAGCAGAAGTGTCATCTGATCCACATCTAAACTTACGCTCGCATTCCACAAGCTACCTATCTTACTAGTCAGAGATGGTGTCTGGTATGAGATGTTTATATGCCTCATCCCCAGGGTCTCTATCCTCAAAGTCTTCCCTGAGAGGGTATAGTTTAGGGTAAGCCATCCTTCTCCCTCCACTAACAGGTA
>JAVALV010000072.1:0-4793 GCA_032159055.1 Thermoproteota archaeon
GGTGCCGAGGGATATAGGGCATAGAACCTCAGGATCTTCCTCCTAACCTTAGCCCCAAGCAAGCTCATTTTTCTTCTGCAGCTCCAATCCTTAAGTTCATTTGAGAGCTGATCTAATATCTCTTTGAGATCCGTATTCGGAGCTCTAGCTAGGGAGAGCCTCGTCATCGCTCTTTTTATGCTGGCTTCCAGTTCCCTATAACCCTCCTGAATCTTTCGAGCGAATCTCAGCAGCTCTAATCTATCAGCTTTGGGAGAAGGAAGATCTACACAGAAATCCTCACCTAGCCTGAGGACCTTTGAGGAAATTTCATATAAGCTATCCAGCTTCATCTCTGGCATATAGGCTTTCATGGAACCTGCCAATGCCACGGGATGTAATACAAGCTTTATAAGCGGAGATATATCCTTCATGGAAGATATGAAGGGCTCGAATCCTAGAGCCATTAGAGAAAAAGCCTCCCTTGAATATTCTCCCCACTTCTTTTGGTAGTCTTTCATTAGATTAAGGTAAAGGGATCTGATCCTATCCACCGGTAACTTCTTCTCCTTTCCAGCTATATTTAGCATGAGCCAGGTCAGTGAAAACAGGACTATCCTCTTCATCGGGGCAGGAATATTTATCATGTTCCTATCAGATACTAATATAGCTAGACCTTCTCCCCGGAGTCTCATTAAGTCTTTTAACCTAAAGCCACTTTCCCTCTCTAAAGCGGGAATTATAGGTGGACCAGCTAATAAAATGGCTTCTGTGAGTGATATATTGGACCATTTAGACCAAAGCACCCCATCAGGTATCTCAGGAGACAAATCTCGTGGAGAAACACCCCTACCTGCAAGTAAACCCATGAGGGCGGCAGCTAGCTCTTCTATCTCCTGCTCCTCATGGGAGCGGGAGGACAATTTAATCACCTGCGGGGGATATCATAGCTACCATGACTATGCCCGGTGATGACATGTAATTTGAGAGTTCCCTCAATCCCCTAATGAGGAATGTATTTGCAGCTCTATAGGTTCCAAACCTATCATTACCAGCTATTATAACAACTGGCTTTCCTTTAGGTCCTCTCTTAATGAAATAATATGCATAATTCTTCCTCTCTAACTTGGCCTTCTCTTCAGATGATAGGAATGCCGCTGATATCTGGCCTATACCCTCAGGCGCCTTATGTCCTCCTAGCACTACTACGAATTGCCCATATCTCACGGCATCATCGAACTCGTTGGGAGGGAATATCCTCACCTCGAAACCCATCTCCTTGAGTATATTTGCCGTTCTGTTTGCCGTTGGCATATCTATGGAGTTAGAAACTATGGCTACAGGTCCTGTTAGAACAGATGCAGATGAGGATGAACTCAATGCAGCGAGCATTATCAGCAGAAACATCAGGAAGGACAGGAGCTTGACCATCAGGTTAGAACACCGAAAGAGCTTATTAAAGATTTCCGACACATGCTAACTTTTCTATCCTACAGTGTATAGCGGTAAACGTTAATAGCTGTTGATATAAAATAGCATGGCCGATGATGACAATTCCTTAAACCTAAATCGTGTGGTATGACGGGCGGACTGATGGCCTTCTATAGATCAACCTTGCTACTTAGCCCGGATCAGACCTACTGCATTGCCGCTCAGCTCAGACATCAAATGACATAGGCAAATTTTTAAATGGATAATGGAAGCAGGCTGGGTGATGTATCTTTGCGGAGACCTACCTGTTTGTGGTAGCCTATTCACCGAATCTATCGTCCTTACGTGAGATAGTCTCAACTTATAACGGAACTATGTCCACATTTCCTCCAGATATAAGAGTGCCCTATGCTGAAGAATGCTTAAATGAGATTTCCAAGTTGACTAATGCAGTCCTCTTGGAATTGGAAGATGACAATGGGTATGAGCATACGTATCTCCTCTCATTTCCCTCAAGAGATGAACTTGATAAATTCCTTGAAGTGCTCTCCGAAGTAGCCCATCTAAAGGCAGTTCTTGAAGCTAGTCTGTCCGGCGAGAAACAAGAGATATTCCTACCTAGGTGGATGTCCCACATCGTCACAAGGTATAGGGGAGGAGCACGCTATAGTATGGTGGAAAAATGGATGGTGGTTCAGGAGCCGAGCCCATCCTAACTAACTATTTATTTTTGTTCATGTCCAAACACGAGCTTCCTGACCTGATTGCCGACTTTCTCTATAGGATGCTCCTCTACCTTCCTTAATAGCTCCTCTAACTTTTCTCCATTGTTCTTATACGTCCTTACCCATTCATTGGCAAACTCTCCACTTACCACCCTCTCAGCGTACCTCCTCATCCTATCCTTAACTCCATCATCCAGCACCTTGGGCCCCACCGTAAGGCCTCCATACCTAGCAGTGACGGAAACCCTCTCCAGCATTCCCTTTATTCCATATCTCCATATGAGGTCCATTATTAGCTTAGCTTCATTCAGTGCTTCGAAGTACGCCACTTCAGGTTGATAACCCATATCTACCAAGGTCTCCCACCCTTTCATCAGGAGTTCCATCAATCCACCTACAAGTACGTTCTGCTCACCTATTAGATCAGTTTCAGTTTCTTCAGCGAAAGTTGTTTCTATGACTCCGGATCTGGTGGCTCCTATTCCTTTAGCTATAGCTAGAGCGAAATCCTTTGCCATGCCGGAGTAGTCTTGGTATACAGCTACGAGGGCAGGGACACCTCTACCTCTGAGGTACTCTTCCCTCACAGCAGCCCCTGGAGCCTTTGGTGCAACCATCACTACATCTAACTCTTTCTTCGGCTTTATGAGGCCGTAATGAATTGTAAAACCATGGGCAAAGTTGACCACAGTTCCATCTCCTATATTAGGTTCTACCTCCCTAGCCCATACATAGGGCTGGACCATATCTGGTAGTAGATAAAGAACGACATCGGCTTTAGCCACTGCATCTCCAACGCTATGTACTTGAAAGCCCTCTCTCTCCGCTAGGCTCCAAGATTTTCCTCTTCTCACTCCTACTATCACATCTAGCCCACTATCCCTCAGGTTCAGGGCCTGGGCCCTTCCTTGTATTCCATACCCGACTACAGCTAGAGTCTTGCCCTCTAGGGGCTTCAAACTCACATCTTCATCAGAATACACCTTCGCCATTCTAAACACCTTCCACATCAAACTTTAGGGAAGAAAAACTTCGGTCAGGGGATCTTCAAGATCTAGGGTCATGGCATGGGACTCAACAGATATTACCTCCGGTAATGCACTCATCTTCTTTACAATCCACTCTATTTCCTCTGCTTTTCCCTCCATATCGATGGAAGCTAGGACCTCTCCATCCCTAAATTTGGCCTCTACATTCTTATAGGCGACCTTTCCCCTTCTAGTTATGTTAATGACCCTTGAGAACTGGTCGAGACTTCCAAATACCCTTACTTCAAGTCTTACCCTTGCTCTCATTACCTCACCTCCATACAAGATCAGTTTCCATGCTAGGTGGAAGTACCGCATCTGTAAGCCATTTCCCAGGCTGCACCCATGGTAATACAATGTCTCTCTCATTGTCTAATGATATATCTAATATGAGAGGCTCCTCATTTCTAACTGCCCATCTCACGGATCTCTCCAGATCGCCATAGCTTTCAGGCCTTGAGAATTCTATATTATAGGCATCCGATATCTTGGCGAAATCAGGATTGTCTGAGAACTCCGTTGCTATTATCCTCCTTTCATAGAGGTATATTTGCCACTGCTTAACCAGCATCAATGCTCTGTTATCAAATATGACCTCTATAAACGGGAGATTATAATCTCTCACCAAGGATAGATTGCTTAGGGTCATCTGGAAGCTCCCATCTCCATCTATGCATATCACTTGCCTGTCCCTAGCTGCAAGCTTGGCTCCTAGAGCTGCTGGTATGCCGAAGCCCATAGTCCCCAAGCCAGCTGACGTTATGAAAGTTCCTGGGAAAAATACATCCCAGTGGATCTCAGACCACATCTGATGGCTTCCAACACCAGTTACAGCTATTGTATCATTTGGAACGACATTCCTCAGGATCTTCAATACCCTCCATGGTGCAAGACCCTTGAAACTACTCTCCCATTCCCTTAAAGATCTCTCGAACTCCTTTCTTATCGATCTAAGCCATGATACGAATCTATTTCTACCTTTATCCCTAAATTCCATGGCTTTAATCTCGCTGAGGAGCATCCTCAGCGCAGTTCTAGCATCCCCTCTTATCTTAACATCAGTTGGAATATTCTTACCTAGTTCACTTGCGTCTATATCTATGTGTATTATCTTCTTCTCCCTCATTTCATCGAATCTTCCTACAGTTCTGTCAGAGAACCTAGTTCCAATGGCTAGAACAACATCTGCATTCGCTAGAGCAGCATCAGCCTCCGCCCTGCCATGCATCCCAGCTGGTCCCATGACGAGAGGATGATTGAACGGAACGGAGTTCTTACCTGGAAGGGTCGTTACTATTGGAGCCAGAATGTATTCAGCTAGCCTTAACACTTCGTTTGATGCCCTTGACCAGTAAACACCTCCACCGACCAATATTACTGGCCTTTCCGCCTCTGCCATTAAGTTGGCTGCCCTTCTTATGTCTTCAATGTGCGGATTCGGCGGAAGGTACTTACCGAAGTTGAGGGGAAGCATGTTTTCCTTTGGGATCTCTGCTTCGGCTACTTGAATATCTCTAGGGAGGTCTACTAGAGTAGGTCCCGGCCTTCCCATCAGAGCTACTTTGTAAGCAGTTGTCACTGCCGGGATAGCCTCCCTCGGTTTCTTTATCTGATACACGAACTTTGTTAT
>JAVALV010000073.1:0-4086 GCA_032159055.1 Thermoproteota archaeon
TACTATCATATCTATGGAATGCCCGAGGTTAAAGAGGGTCTCGTCTACGCCTCCTCCGTTTAATGACCAGAGAGCTCCCAACATGCCTGTGAAGAACCCAGATAGTGTGAAAGCTATCACCTTATAAGCGGTCGTTGGTACTCCTAGAACTTCAGCAGCATCCTCATCCTCCTTTATAGCAGTAAGCCCTATACCAAAAGGAGATTTCCTTATATAATAATTGAGGAATATCAATATCACTATCGTTAGGAAGAAAGCGTTGAATATGAAAGATTTATTGACTATCCTGCTCGCTGGTAATATTACTTGGGCTCCAAAGAACTGGGATGGATTGAGCTCTGGAACTAATCCTTTAACTAGGTACAGAGCGGTGAAATCCAGACCTATCGTGGCTATCGCGAAGAAGGCACCCCTCAACTTCAATACGGCAATGCCTACACCACCAGCTACTAATGCGGCGAATATACCAGCTATTATTGCAACTAAAAAAGCTCCAATACCATATCCAGTCTTTTGCAAGTAGGCAAAGGGCTGGAAGAAGTATACAAGTAGCGCGTATGCGTAACCCCCTATCCCCAAGAAAACGGCATGACCGAAGCTTACATAGCCTGCAAATCCCATCAATATGTTAAGAGCCATGGCTATTCCTAGGAAGTACATTATTATCATTAGGGTATCCAATGTAGTTAGCTCGAAAAGCCTAGCAACCAGTAATCCGAGGATAACAAGCAATATCGTGATCAGGGTTGGGCTTTTGAGGTAATGCGATAGATCCATCATCTCTTCCTCCCGAATATACCCTCGGGTTTAAAGAGTAGAATCAGAATTAGCACAATGAAAGCCGTCGATAGGGCTATGGGATCGCTAATCTCTGGATTAAATAGCGATATCACGACTTTAGCCCCACCATAGACCAATCCTATTATTATACCACCAACTAGGGAACCTATAACGCTTCCTAATCCACCGAGTACCACGACCACGAATCCGAGAGGAGCGTACTTGTATGCTGCCTCTGGTGTGATGGAGGATTCAAACAATAAAACCATGAATCCAGAGAAAACAGTCAATCCTATCCCTATTATGCTTGTAAGTAGCTTTATCCTAACAGGATCTATCCCAACTAAGGATGCAGCTCTGGCATCCTGCATTACTGCTCTAATGGACTTTCCTAATATGGTTCTGTCTAGGAAGTAGTAGACCACTACAAGGCTTACTATCGATATCAGATCCGCAAGTAATATATTCGTCCTTATTGTAGTGCCCCAGAATCTAACGTAAGAAGGACCTAATCCCCATAGACCTAGGCCCCTTGGCTCGCTACCGAAAATAACGTCATAAGTATTGAATAGAGCAATGCTTAAGGCGAACATAGCCAGTAGGGTCGACATTTCTATCTTCAAAGTTATTTTCTCTGCCCTTCCAACGAGCTTATGTAATAGGCCCCAGTAGACTAGGACACCAGCTACCATTCCCAGTAAAAGAGCTGCTATCCCGCCTATTAGAGGGGAAATCCCGTATGATGTAAAGAAGATTATCGTTATATAGGATCCAAGTAGGATAACCTCCCCCTGAGCTAGGTTTACCACCTTCATTACTCCCCACAGGAGGGTTAGCCCTACAGCTGAGAAGCCTAGGATTATACCCCAGAGAAAACCGTTAACTATATTAATGGTGAGTATGGAGAGCTCCATCTAATCACCTAAAAAAGAGGGAGAAGGATTATATATCTTTACCTTTTATACCAATTCTCTGCAGGATATACGGGTTGGGCTTCAGCAGCTTCAGGGGGATATATTATCTTCTTTTCCCCGTTCTGCCACTGTATAGCAATCATCTTATGCCCTACCTCTAATCCCGTAGCGGGATCTATCTTGAGCCTGCCGAAGAACGTCATGATGTCTATCTTATTGAAGGCCTGCCTGACCGCATTCGAATCCAAACTTCCGGCCACCTCTATAGCCTTAACCAAGTGAAGTATCGCTGCAGCTGCCTCAGCGGCATGGTAATCGGGAGTTCCTCCGTTGCTGATCTCCTTATACATGCTGAGGAACTCATCATTCGTCGGGCCAAACCATTCTATACCCAGCTTCTTTGCAGCCTCAGGACTATACTTAACACCTATCTCCCACTGAGCTGGGGCCATAACTCCATTAGCAGCATTACCTAGCTGCTGCTTGAACTCAGGCAGCGTCGGAGCTACCATTATCGCTATGGCCTTGAGCTTCCATCCCAGCTGCCATGCTTGCTGGACTAATGCGGTTCCATCTTGGAAGTGCCCTCCTCCCATCAGGACATCCGCTCCTGCTGCCATGGCCTCGTTTATTATTGACCCGAATTCTGTGGCTCCTTTCTCGTAAGGCTTCTCATATACGACTTTTAGCCCTTTCTTCGCCGCCTCGTCCTTCGCTCCCTTCATAACGGTGGCAGCAAAAGGCGCATTTTCATATATGAAAGCTAGTTTAGCATTCGGATCCTTCTCGGCGATCAGATCGACTATGCCAGCCATGTAGGATGTAGCCTTGCTCAATGTCTGAACGATGTACTTGTAACCCTGCTGGAAGATAGAATCGCTAGCACCCCCATGGCTAACCATGACTATTTTATTCTGCTCAGCAACAGGAGCAGCAGCTTTAGTAAGCCCAGATGAGTAGGGAGCTAGAAGGAAGTTGACTTTATCTTCAGTTATCAGCTTACTATAGAGTTCGGGTACCCTCTGACTGCTGCTTTCATCATCATAGTATTTAAGCTCTAATGTACATGTTTTCCCTCCTACCTTAACTCCACCATGGTCATTTATCCATTTGACAGCTACCTTCATGCCGTTAAGGGCAAGTTCGCCTTCATGGGCAAACTTACCTTTCAAGGATACTGTAGTTCCTATAAGGATCTTACAGGGCTTAGCTGCAGTCGTAGTGGCTGGAGCTGTCTTAGTGGTACCCGAGGGCATCATCGCAATTGCGGCTCCCGCTATTATGATAATGATGATGATAATAATGATGCCCCACAAAGCCGCTTTAGATAAGCCACTCCTCCTTCTCATAGACCTAATATTCATAACATATTACCTCCCAACCCCCTCATGTGAGGGCATGTTGGCCATTTTCTCTTTTGAGAAGCATAACTTAAAAATGCAACTCAACCTCTTTAGCTATTAAGCCTATTCACTTAATTTTCTTGATAATACCTTATGAAAATTAAATCACCACCTTCTCTTCCTTTTTGGAAAATAATACGAGATAAATGATAAAAATTTATAAATTATATAAAAATTATAACACTTACTTGTGAGTATAATTTAATTGCCGCAGAATAAATATCTTTAATAATATATGCATAACTATTCATATGATATCTAAAGGAGGGGACGCAGGATGGCTGCCCTTTATAGGCATCAATTTCATGAATAGATTGGTAGCCTATGAACGTCAAAGACATTAAGAAAGTGTCTATGATCCTGGCGGGAGGATTTGGCACGAGACTCTGGCCTCTTAGTAGAAAGGAGTATCCCAAACAGTTTACAAAGGTAATAGGAAATCTCTCTACATATCAGCAATCGCTTAAGAGGGCCAAGATATTGGCAGATGATGTGGTCATTGTCACATCGGAGATGTATAAGTATCAGGCAATTGGTCAAGCTAAGGAGATAGGAATAGATCTAGCGGAGAGAAACCTAGTACTTGAGCCAGCTAGGAGAGATACTGCTCCTGCAATTTACTATGGCTTACTGCTTTTAAGGGATAGATTCGATTCAAAGAGCATTACAGTAACGGTATTTCCGTCTGATCACATGATTATTAATGAGTCAGAGCTCTTTAGGGCAGCAAACTTGGCTCAGAGGGCAGCAGAACTTGGTAAGGTGGGTCTGGTCTCCGTATCGCCCTCCAAACCAGAACCGGGATTCGGCTACATAAAAGCTGGAAGTAGACTGGAAGGAGAAATATATTCCGTTGAAAGATTCGTGGAGAAGCCTGGAAGGGAAAAAGCGTTAGAGATGATAAAAGAAGGGGGATGGTATTGGAGCACAATGATAATGTCATTCAAAGCATCGCACATGCTTGATCTAATAGAAAAAACCCTTCCAGG
>JAVALV010000074.1:0-8491 GCA_032159055.1 Thermoproteota archaeon
GTTTAGCGGGTGTATGAAGTAGAAGCCAGCATGATCCCATTCATAGGTTATAAGAGAGGAGGTTACATCCGAGGTGGGCTTGTAATCCTTGGTGGTATCCCAAGCATCGTACGAGAAGGTGAAGGTGCCAGGGCAATCGAAGGTCAGTTTTACAGCATAATTATCCTTCTCGTTCTGTGTATAGGCAGGTGGATAGTAGGTATCACCAGTGGCGAAGATGACCCATTCCTTGAGATCAGTTGGATCTACTTGCTTTCCTATGGAGTAGTCTATCTGAGTTGGATTTTGGGTGCTCTTCACACCGGCAGGTACGAAGACGTAATCGTCGTGAAGCGGGTATATCTGGTTGAATGGATCAGCAGTAGTGGTATCCCAGTTCCAGCTCCAGAGGAATCCCCAGAAGTTATGGTTGCTCCATTCACCAACTAGATCAAGAGCCTGGTACCTGTGACCATAGGCCTGGGCGGAGAAGCTACCGTGGTAGAGAGTTATGCCGTGAGCGGCAGCATCCTTAGCATCCACATAAAGGGCGTTTGTGTAGTAGAGGTTGGAGGCCATCTTCGCAGCTATGAGGGTAGCACCTAAAACGTCCTCAGGAGCTGCCTTGCTGCCGAGTATTATGGCTACGTCGGGGTTGCCATCGAAGTCATAGTCTATTGTTCCGTCCTTGACGAAGGGCTTCGGGAACTCATGTATGACAGGTCCGGCCATTGCCGGGAGCACACTGGCTCCAACAAGCACGGCCATGACCAAAGCCGCCATTATTACATATGTCTTCTTCATATTACGCACCTCCCCGTGCCACGCTCATTGTGGCAAGGGGCTGATGCTTTTTACCACATGCCTTATAAAATTATTGTTATTGAGATTGTTGCAAAACGTTGCATATTGTTTACACGGAGCATACCTTCTTCCTGCGAAGAAAATAGGGTAGCATATAATTTATTTTGATATGATAATCTCTTCTATGCATGTGCCATCTGATAGGGGACTTACCCAATTACTTCCAAGAAGCATAATCGAGTAACGACACTTTATAGGCCTTTATTATTTATATTTTTAAGAAAGTATATTGTATTTACTAAAATAACAAGGTAATAGCTCCCTATTTGTGAGAATGATATGAAAATAAGATTCTTCGATAATTATCGTATTACCTTTAACCCTTCGACTTATCGTTGGCTCGTGGGGATGCTGAAGGGCTCGGGATGGGGTATAAGGGTCCCGCTACCGCAAACGGGGCACTTCTCCTTGAATGTGTACGTCCAGCACTTAGGGCATCTCCTCATCCTAGGGGTTTTTATACCTCCAATCTGGACCAAAGACTTCACCATCCAATCCACCTAGGAAGATCTCTTCCTATATTCCTCCTCCTCCAATACCTCAAAGACCTCAGTATCTCCAATTTCTCTACTTATCGCCTTAACTATGTATGTGGCCATTCTACGAACCAATCTTGGATCCTGAGACCTTATGGAGATTATGTAGCGAGGAGCCCCAGCGGAATATATATCTACCTCAACGTTCTCCGTTTTGGGTGTGGAGAGGCCTTTCATCAGGGCTTTTTTGACCCTTAGAACACCGTCATAGGCATAAGAAACGAGCCTGACGACCACGTTCTTTATGTACATGGGGGGCTTGAGCTGGACCTTCACTATATCTTCTAAAACTTCAGCCAGCTTCTTATCTAATCCAGCATTTATTAATGGCTCTACACCTTCGTAGAAGACATCTTCTAGGGCATCTAGTGGATCCCTATAGTATTCCGATAGTTTGTTCCACGACTCCCTAGCAATGGTCTCTGGATCTCTGTAGCCAGCCCTCTGGGCCGCGAGCTTAAGGAGGGAGATTACTCTCACTCTCTCCTTCCATTCCTCTAGCTTCCTCTTCCTCTGTTCCGCACTAACGTATCTTAAGGAGAGATCAACCTGACCTAGTTTTCTATGTGCCCTTATGACCCTACCAACTATCTTATCTCCCTCCTTCACGAAATCCCTGATGTCCTTTATCCTCCCCGAGGCGACATGGCTCCTAGGTATGTAGGCTTCCAAGCCATCGTACTCATCGAGCCTCACAGTCACTCCATGATCCTCCACCCTCTCTACCGTACCAACAACGAGCTCATTTCTCCTCGGGAAGGACTTATAGCTCACTCTATCACTCTTCCCAACTTCTCTATGATGGTAGCGAGTATCTCAGCCTTGCCTCCCCTCGGCCTAGCCAAGACTTCATCACAGACCTGACATTTAACCACACGAGATGCATGGGAATATATTATCTGTTCATTTCCGCACTTGGGACATCTAACCCTAACGAAGTAGCTTTTAGGGAGAGGAATCAACTCTAACCTGCCCCTAGTCATTGAATGGGATCACCTCTTTATTTCAACCCTAGATAGCCTACCTAAGTTTCTCACGACTTTCCTACCGCACTCCTCACAAGTCAGGACTATTAACGCCTTCTTCGTGGTCTTTGCTTTCCTCTTCAATTTTCCCCTAGGCTCCCCACCATATCCTCTTCTCTTCCTTTCCAGCTGCCTCTGTCCCCAAGAGAGGGTTCTAGCTTTCCCTTGCTTATAAAGGGTTACCTTATGCTTAGTATATCTGCCGCACTTCGGGCAATAGGCATTTATCGCCGAAGGAACTTTCATTCTTCCACCACCTCAACAACTCCCCTATTCTTTAATATCTCAGCGTTCTCAGATGGTATGAGAGCGACATCTCCTTCTGAGAAAGGACCGTATACTTTCATATCCACACCAACGAATTTGGATATTGGAGTTTTAAACGTTACTAGGACCCTGTGTACATCATCTTTAATGGGCGGATATTCCCTCTCTAGCAGTCTTTCGGTTCCTTTCTCATTAGTGGAGCTGTAAGATTCTCTCTTACCTAGTATAATATCCAGAGAGGCTCCATAAACCGCCTTTCTAAATATCTCCTCGATTTTAGAGGCTTTCTCAAGCTCTATTCTCAAGTCCCTAAGTACATCAGCGGACAGCATGTACATCTTCCCTTCCGTTCCGGGAGGCAGATCCTTGGAGAGCTCTTCCTCTAGCTCCTTTATCTCTTCTATTAGGGAGGGTGGAATTTTACCCTCAGCTAGAGACACATGTAGTAGCCTCATTATTTCCCTGTATTTAGCCATCTATCTATTGATCGCATGGGACCTAATTAAATTAAATTAACTTAATCGCCCACCAGCTTAGCCCTGCCCCTCAGTACGAGACAGGTGGCAGCAAACCCGGGCAACTTTACCTTTTCTCCAGGAGAGTAGGGACCAAACTTTTCCCCTTTCAAGTTAAAAGGGGGGACGTTCATGACGACCTCTACCTCGATTTCGGGATAGGCAGGTAATCCTACAGAATCCTTAAATGGATTGAATATCTTATAGTCGTCGAGTGTAAGACTTAATGCCCTGAAACCTGTCTTTCCGTGTAAACTGTTGGGTATCCTGGTGAGCCTCCCTGTGTCCATGGTTACCATCCAATCTATCTTCGCCCCAGAGAGTAGGGCTGATCTCCTCAGTAGATTTACCATACGATTCACTTCCCTTGAACTTAGCCTAACTGGTTTACCAGAAAGGGCATCCAGTATCCTACCGCTAATCCCTCTGAAGGTGGAAGGATCACTAAGTAGGAGGTTCACCGCTCTCTCCATGACTTTGCTCTCGGTCGATACTGCTACCCTCCCTTCATTTATTATAAGATGGTTCGAAGGATCGAGCCCCCTTCCCATTATATAGAAGGAAATTTCCCTTCTCTCGCTCTTTCCTAGGGAGGTAAGTGGCCCCTCTGTGACCCTGACGTGGAAACCCCTGTTACCCGTATAGGAGATGGATATATGAGCGAAATCGACACCGAAATCTTCGTTTAACATGCCCACCAATTTCTCAGCCTCTTGTTTCGCGAGGGATATGCATCTCTCATTGAGCCAGTGGTTCACCTCTATCCTCTCAGATCCGCACTTGGGACATTTTACCGGTTTTATTCCCCTCCCAGCATATCCGCATTCTTTGCATCTCCATATGGAGTCCTTCTCGCATTCCTCATCGTTCAGATCTGTTGAATCTATATCGAAGAAGAGGTCTGCCTTTATCGGACCCTTCTCCTCCATGGGAGCTGTTGGATTCCTGTAAAGGGAAACCGAATAGTAGGCATGAAGAGGGGGCTCTGATATGAGATATCTCCTCAAATTTCCTAGATTCGAGAAAGAGATATGCCTCCTCACCTTACCATCGAATCCCCTGAACATGAATTCTCTCTTAGGGACCTCTGAGACGTATATGGTTTTGGCCATCGCCCTATAGTAGGAGCCGAAGAGATTCTCCAAAACCCTCATCCCCATCTCATTTAATGCCCTCCAACGGATATTTCCTACCACAATCTCCTGGGCATAGGCCCCAGCTTTTCATCGTTTCACAGCTTGGTACCTTGTATCCCCTTCTCTCTATATGGTCTATCTGATATGATGCTATCTTCTCGTTAAAATCGGGAGATCCCCTGAAAAGATCTAATACTTGTTCTTTCGACCAACCATAATTCAGGAGAAATGATGTGAGGGCAAATCTGGCTTGATGAGTTAGATTCTCTCCTCTCCTCAACTTGGCCATGAGATCCTTTATGCATGGAGGGAAATCGCCCCTCCTTGGCTTTTTAAATCTCTTCTTCATCCTCCTAGCGAATAGATCAGATGCTTCCCTCGCTATATCTTCAAGAGGCTCCGGTAAATCCACCCTGGGAGTCTCCATAACCTTCCTCCTTACATGCTCCTCCAATAATCTCCTCAGATCACGTTCATCTATCAGAACGTAGCCGCTGGCCAGTACCCTATTGACAAGCCTCCACTTGGATCCACCTATGCCTATGCATCCCTTGAGGTAGCTTACCAAGTCTATCCATATCCCGTTATCTTCCCTCACTATGAATCCGAAGGTCTTTGAGGCTATTTCTTTTACTTGGCCTGAGGTCAGGCGCTTTGAGAGCTCGCTGAATCTCTTAGCCTCGTAAGTAGCGAGCCTCCTCAGCAGGGATCTGCCCACCCTAGCTGCTATGAGCTTAGCTGCCAAATACGAGTAGACTTCGTTCATTGGATTGGCTCTATCTAGAACAGGGCCCCTCCTCCCTTCTATAGCATTTATCAGTCTTTCTCTAGCTAAAGACCTAGCTCTCTCAAGCAGGGGATCGTAAGCCAGATCTTCAAGAGTTAGACCTTGCTCCTCTAATAGCTTAGCAGCTTCCTTGGAGAAAGGGGCTATCATAATTATTTCATACATCTGATCATACCTGAAGGTGAGCCAGGTAGTACGTTATGCCGGCCCCCTCTATTCCCCCCAGTGGATAGCTTAGCTTGAGTGGAGCTTGGGTCTTCAACTCTAAGTCCGTCTCTTCAGATATCTTTGCTGGTTTAGTCATTTTTTCGAGGTAGGCCATGTTATAAACGCTATGGGAGGGTTCCTCCGCCCATACGTCTATAAGCGCCCTATCTTCCTTCCCTATAGATACAACAGCTTTTCCCTTATCGCTAGACGTTCTAAACTCTATTTTCTCGCTGTCTATATATATCTCAACATCAGAGCCAACTATCTTCAGATCCTTTACGGCATTAGGTATTACCTCACTATCCATCCTAGCTTTAGCCTTGTAATCGACCTTGAGAGTCTTGTACTCGAAGGGAGTACCTGCTAGGAGGGGAAGTTCGAAACTTTTTCTATAGCTGTTAGTGGCTATTACCCTCATGAAAGATTCTGAGAACTCAAGCTCTATCCTCTCCTTAGTCTTTACCCTCCTAAGTATCTTAGAGAGATCAGTGAAGTTTATTCCATAGAAACCGGATTGATCTACGTTGAAGTCAATGAAGTAGGTTCTGGGAAGTATGAGTTGTATCATGGCTGTTTTCGAGGGATCGAGCGCTTGAAGGCCTAGTCCCTCTTCAGGATCAAGTTTTATGGAAGCCTCTCCGACTAAAGACTCTACGGCCTCTACTATGGCTTTTAGAGTGCCTGCTTCCTCAAAAGCTATCTTATTTCCCATTCATATCACCTTTCAACATCCTCTCTACTTCTCGTCTCACCCCTTCCACATCCCTCATCAAACTTATATCTATTCCTGATATATTAGCGATGGCGTAGCCCTGTATCTCCTTGAATTCCGCAGAAGATGTTATGACAGACCCGACAACTAGAACTATATCTTTAAGGTTAAACTGGGATGCTCTATCGTAGTAGACCCTTGCCCTAGATGTCCCATCATCTATTACCAAGTAGTTCTCTACCACGTTAAGCACGACCCCTATGACGGCTACCTCCCCCTCCCTAATGTCCTTTATCTTGACCCAATACATGACGTCACCTCACATGAAATCGACAAGTTTCTTTGGAACATGCTTCTTTCCTGCATCTTCCTCCCTACTTTCCACTTCATGCTCACCATTGTTCTCTTCTCCCAATTCTGATTCAAGAAGGGATTCCAATGTGCTCGGCTTTCCTTTCTCCTTTTCTATCTCCTTAAACATAGAATTCACTTCTTCCTCCAATATCTTTATCCTCTGAGAAAGGTAGCCCTCTATACCATATCTCCTCACCAAGTTTAATGTGGGCTCTAGGTACTTGAGAACGGTTCCCTTATGAACGGTGAGTTGTATGGGGCCACCACAAATTAGGCATCTACCCGATAGGGGAGGTCTCCTATACTTAGCATTGCACTTAGTGCACCTGAATGTCTGCTGACCGAACTTCCTGAGATTTCCAACTATATCCCTGAGGAAATGAGAAGATATCGCTCTGGAGAGGGCATCTGCCTTATTTACAGCCCTTATCTTATTTTCCAATGAAAAATGGGCCTCCATCTTTTGAGACATCTTATTTAGCTTTCTGTAGGTCGTCTGAAGGGGACCCCCATAAGCATGAGAGGTGGGGATCAGATAGCCGATGGATGGATATTTAACTCCCATGGAGAGCTCCGATTCTACTATCTTTATGATGGATTTCATTTTGCTTGGATCTTCGAACCTGTAGGTGGCCTCATAGAATTCAGGTGGAAACTCTGTGACCACCTCCATATTGTATACCTCATCGTCTATGAATTCTGGATCGACCCTAGTTACCATGATGAGGGGAGCGTCTTCCCTACCTCCTGGAGTAGATGGGAGGAAATCCCTAGAGAAGTTGAGTAATCCATCTAAAGCCAACATGATGGAATCCTCATCTCCATCTATGTTCCTCCTCTTGGCTGCATGAAGGAAGGGATGGGCGTAAAGTACATCAGCATCAGTGAACCCAATTATCCTAGCTACGTTAGCGACGAATGTATGTGGAGAAATAGTTAAAACGAGTTGACCTACTAGATCTTCCTCCCTTTCTAGATTATAGAAAGATTCAAGCCCGTAAACCTTCTCAAGTAGCTCATCAATGTATTTTGAGACATTTAGTAAGTAGTGAGCGGCGGTTCTAGGAATTACTATGTCCTGAACCTTTATCTCAACTAGCTGATCCTCATCTACCAGCTCTTCCCCTTTAATATCCTTTGTATAGCCTAGTTCCCTAAGCTTAGAGATACTAGTTCCTATCTCCTTAGGTTTGAATTGGGTAAGAACCGCATTGACGGCATCGAACCTTATAGTCCCATCCTTGAAGACATACAAGTCATATTTTCCCCTGAGTATTCCCTTCTCAATGATCTCTGGATATTTAGAACCACTAGTGAGTCCTTTAACGCCCTTAACCTTGTTAAGGATCTCCTGCCCTTCTCCAAGTTTGTTTAGAGCTCTATCTACCTCCTCCTTCAAATTAAGCTTGAGCTTCGTATATGGAACTGGTTCAGCATCTGGATGGTCTTTGCATCTACCATTCACAGGTCTCCCACATATGGGGCAGAACTTCATTGTTACAGTCCTCGTCCCACAGTTCGGGCATTTGTAGAGTGTAGTCCTCGTCCCACAGTTCGGGCAAACCCTCAATGCTACCTCTACCTCTACCTTTCCATTCCTGTAAGCAGCATCCAAGGACCTGGTCATTCCCTTCAGCTCCCCAACGGGATATAGTAAATTGATGGGTGGTTTCATTTTCCTAGGCCTGGCCTTCTCTGGCCTTCCTATCCTCATACCTATCTTAGTTGGCCCTTTAGGCATAATTTTCACATCTAAATGGCGATTTAGATAGTATATGGTACTATAGGCAGCCTCATCCTCCCCTTCTATTATTCTCGGAAGGCTCGATTCCATGTAGCTGAGTAGATTAGCTTCATCACCATCAAGCTTTATTAGATCCCCCCAAACCTTATGGGGTATCCCTAATTTCTCAAGGACCTCCTTCACATCGTTTTCTAGGGATATATAGATCTCCCCATTCTCTATCCGTCCATTCCTCAGGGAACTGATTAGGGTAGCTAGTTCCTCTATAGTTATGTGCTCCCAAAAATAGGTATAACGGGGATGCAGTGGTACATTAAACTTCTTCGATATTTCTAGAGCTTCCATGAAGGAAAGCTTCTGCC
>JAVALV010000075.1:0-2979 GCA_032159055.1 Thermoproteota archaeon
TTCCGTCCTCAGCCATTATAGTCGGTATAACTACAATAAACAGCTCCTTAAGACCATTTGAAGCCCTTTCCTCATTTATCATCAGAGCTCCCTCATAGGTCTCCGGCGATACCACTATGACATCTGCCTCTTCATCGGTACCGGCGGGACCTATTGGTTCAATTATTTTAACAATATTGAAGGGTATACTTTTTTCCTTCAGGTAATTATAGATAAGATCCTTCCTTTCTTTATAGGGCATTATTTTCTCTTTAAAGGATTTCGCAGCAAGTAAGGGACCGTCTGCTAGTCCTATTAGGACGCTATCAGCCAGTCTTATAGCAGTATCTATTAGGATCCTATGCCCTTTGTGAAATCTGTCGAAAGCCCCTCCAACTATAGCCTTCTTAAAAGGTTTCTTACAGCAGTTCCTACTCGCCAAGTCTCATATACCTCCTTGCTCATACCCTCTTCGATGACCTCAGCTCCATTTTCCGTTAAAAGAACTAGAAATTTTACATTTATTTCCTTAGCCTCCCTGACTATTTTATCACTATTAGCGATTAATATTGTCTTCTTTGGATCAAATCCATCGGAAAATACGTCTTCTAATGAAAAGTGAGGACCTATCCACGATGAGTGGATAAGGTGATGAACCCCTAACCTTATTACCTTCTCCCACTCCTTTACAGGATCTCCGGATGAAATTACTCCTATATTCAAACCAGCTTCCCTTGCCGCTAATATCGCATCGATTATACCAGGAAGAGGTTTTAAAAAGGCTCTCTTAACATCATGGTAAGCTATTACACCTGCTGCGATTACCCTATAATCCTCTTTCAATCCAAGCCTCAGCATGAGCTCATTAAAATGGTAGGGATAGTCCTCCCCCTTCTCCCTTATCACTTCCTTCAGAATGCTCATTGCTGTATCGTAATCAACTGGGAAGCCTGCTTCCTTCATAGCAGTAAGAGCCCATTCTCTAGCTATGCCCTTCAGGAGATTAGAATCGTACAAAACATTATCTATTTCCAGCAGAAGGAGCTTCATTCAGTCACCACCTTTGATAACTTCTCCGGCTTATCTGGATCTAACCCTCTTAAAAGGGATAACCTATAGGACAGTAGTTGCATGGGTACCACCATTAGGAGGGGAGATAGCTCATATGCTATGTAAGGAACCGGAATCTCGCCTTTATCTCCTACTCTTATTATATCTCCTCCGAGGGATCTGACTCTCTCAATTACCTCTGTTATCTCAGTCCAATTTAGAAAGATGACAGGAGTTTCCATGGTTACGAGTTGTATAGGCCCATGAAGGAACTCTCTAGCGGCATAGCCAACATAATGAAGGTTTGATGTCTCCCTGAGCTTGAGGGCTGCCTCTAAAGCCGTTGGATAGTTAGGCCCCTTACCAAGAATAAAGCCCACCATTCTATCCTTTATCCTATCTGCTATATCCTCTATAACATCTGTATCGGAGATTATCTGATTCATTTTATCGGGTAGCTCTAATAAGTCTCTCTCAAGTAGTTCTACATTTAATCCCTTTATCTTAGCTAGCTCAAGGGAAATCAGGATAGACGCAGCTAGTTGTGCAGTATAGCTCTTGGTCGCTGCGACAGCTCTCTCTCTTCCAGCTCTAGTCAATACAGTGAGATCTGATATAGAGGCTAAGGTACTATTTTCCGTGTTTGTTATCGATATAATAGGATCATTTGGAGCTCTCTTCCTGAATTCGTTCACCGCTATTATGACATCCTTGCTCTCTCCGCTTTGCGAGAAGGCTACTAAAGCTGAACTCCTAAGATTGGATGGAATCCAGTTGGGTAATTCAGAAGCAGGTATGGAGGTCACCTTGGCTCCTGCTATTCTCATCAAAGTTCTGTTTAGTACCAGTGATGCATGATAGCTGGATCCGCTACCGGTTGTATAGATGAATCTATTCAGAAGGTGTTGGGCAGCCAAGGAGGCTTCAGGTCTAGCCTCTAATATTGTTCTTCTGACAGCTTCTGGCTGTTCTTTTATCTCTGAGGCCATGTAGATTCCAGGCTCCTTCTCGCTCATTAGAAATCTAAACAGGTAGCCTAGGATAAAGTTATTTACTTGTCGGAAGACCAAGCCATATGGAAGACGAGGCTGTATCTTTCTTTTCAAGGTTCTCTGAAGCCTTTGGCCCATCTGGATTTGAAATAGAACCTTTAAAGATGTTAAAGAATAGGTACTCCCCATACTCTGACGAAGTACTTTCAGATAGATTGGGATCCCTTATACTGAAGAAGATAGGCATTAGCGATCGACCGAGGATAATGGCCTCGGGACATGCCGATGAAGTCGGGTTCATAGTAGTTTCCATAGAAGATAATGGCTTTCTGAGATTCGAACCATTAGGCGGTTGGGTTACGACAACGTTACCAGCTCATAGGGTTATAATAAGAACAAAGAAGGGAGACTATGTTGGAGTCATTACAAGTAAACCTCCTCATCTAATGACCCCTGAGGAGAGGAAAAAGCCCCTTGAATTCAAGGATCTCTATATAGATGTTGGGGCAAAGAATAAGGATCAGATAAAAGAGATGGGTATAAGGATAGGGGATCCAATAGCACCATTATCACCTTTTGAAGTCCTTAGAAATGGAAAGGCATGGCTAGGAAAGGCTTTTGATGACAGAATAGGTGCTTTTATAGTTATGGAAACATTAAAGAGGTTAAAGGAACAAGAGATAAGCCATCCTAACGCATACTATGCTGTATCTACCGTTCAAGAGGAGGTCGGTTTAAGAGGGGCAGAAACAGCAGCAGACGTTGTTGATCCCGATGTTTTCATAGCGGTCGATGTTGATATAGCTGGTGATTCTCCAGGTGTTTCACCTAGTGAAGCCCCTAGTAAAATGGGAGAGGGCGTTTCGATACTTACATGGGATAGGAGCATGATACCTAACGCTAGGCTCAAGGAATTCGGGGTGGGGGAGGAAGTGTTGGAGAACTATGGATTGGGGAT
>JAVALV010000076.1:0-4456 GCA_032159055.1 Thermoproteota archaeon
TGGTCATCTCGGATCTAGCAGCATCGAAGTGAGGTTTCATCCTATCCATCTTCCTCTTCAACTTCTTATTCTCCGGATCCTTCAGGAACTCCCTTTGGAGCTTCGTATATTCGTTCACTATCTTTTGAAGCTCTCTAAGCCTGGAGTAATCTATAGTCCTCTTATTCAGGAGTATTATAGCTAAGCTTATCACGAAGGCCAGCACCGTGAGGAATATTATAGAGCCGGGGGGGAAGAGAATCCATTCCAATCCTAGCAAATAATCACCCGATGAATCTCTTGAGTCTGGGATACATCTCTAATGCGCGTTCACGCATCAGCGTCTCGTAGAAGCCAGCAACTATTGTGACCGCAAGCAATATTCCACTCCCTGTTCCTAAAGCCCCTGAAAAGTCTGCTAATGCTGCTAGAAGTCCAACTATAAAACCTCCAAGATATGTGACTGCCTCTATATAGCTTTCTATGGTCTTGGCCACTATTCTAATGGAGGATCTCCTACCAGGAACGACTATTCCCTGACCGACGAGCTGTTCGCTTACGGATCTCGGATCCATGCCTGAGGTCATTACCCAGATCTTTGCGAATACTACGCTCGCTCCAACCAAGGTCACTAAATATACTAACGCCCTCAGCGGGTCTTGAACTAGAACGCTAGGTCCCCTAGGAGTTGTAAGGTAATATGCCAACCCGGATACCGGTACCACGCTCCCTGTTATGGGATCCGCCTCGAATTTGCCCAGTATGTCAACCAAGTACTTTACCCAACCCTGCGGATTGGCACCGAATCTGGCCCACATGATTTTAGCCATTATATTTACGTCACCTAGGAGGGCGGCAGCGAATATTATTGGAACATTGCTCACATAGAGGAGCCTTATGGGATATTTTGTTCTATATCCACCGTAAAGAGCATGGGCTATTGGTATATTCACCTTGATCTCATAAGCCCATACCACCGCTATGAATACGACAAATGTGGCTATAAGTCCAAGAAGATCAGGAAGTGCTCCCCTATAGAGAGCACCTACTCCCTCGGTAAGTAGAGCTGGAATTACCCCAACATATCTTCCAGACTGCTTCTCTATTGCGGGAGATAAGGTACCCCATATAACCCTCTGGGCTACACCAGCCAATATGAAGAGGCTTATTCCACTACCTATTCCCCATTTACTTGTTAGATCGTCAAGCATCATGAGTAAGAAGCTGCCTAATGAAAGCTGAGCTATTGCTAGTAATGCTTGGTTCGTCGTAAGATTTCCAAACCTTCCACCTATCGTATAGGCCGTTACTTCAAACAATATGAAGAATATTGCGGCCACTCTCTCGGCTTCTTGGAAGAACTTCCTATCTTCTGGATCAGTCAGATCAAGCTGAACTATCTTGCTACCTACTAATAGCTCTAAAACTATACCTGCTGTTACTATTGGTCCTATTCCAAGCTCAACGATGCTTCCTTGGGCTCCTGCAAATATTATTCTGAGCTGAGCTAGGAAATCCAATCCTCCCCTAGGAACACCATAGAGGGGGACTTCTGTCAGGAAGAAATATATTAGGAGAACTATACCCGTCCATACCATTTTTTCCTTGAGAGAGGGTGTTTGCTTGGGCTTCTCTACCTCAGGGATAGCCCTATTAATCTTAGCAGTTATTTCCCTAATCCAGCTCATTTAACATCCCCTTCAGGAGATAATAACCACAGACCCGCCTATCTCCTCCAATTTCCTAGTGGCATTTCTGCTAGCTGCCTTCACCTTCACGATTACAGGCATTCTTATGCTACCCCTTCCCAATAGTTTGTCGTATCCTGCTTCACTCAGATCCACCTCTATCTTATCATCTTCCTTTTTAGCGTAACCGAGGGCCATTAGGTCAGGCATTATTTCCTCTAGTTCCCCTATATTTATTGTTTTCTTCTCTTTAGCGACGGCCCTAGGTCTCTTAAATCCTCTCCTTCCTTTTCCAAAGTAATCAGGCTCGTGAGCAGTTATCCACGTCCATAGGTGCTTCTTAACCCCAGCACTACCAAATCCTCCCTGCCTACCGCTCCTTCTATGTTGTCTCTGTTGGCCATAACCGTGTAGCCTATACCCTCTAAGCTTCCTACTCTTCTTCCCTTTCCTAGGTATGAATCTCATCATATCATCCTCCTGAGGAGCCTATTTATCTCTGTTCCTCTATAACCTAATTCCCCACCATCGTTCCATGATCTCTTAGTTGATTTCTTAAAGCCACCCTTCGGAGGAGTAAGCCTAAAATATGGCTTAATCCATTCTAATTTGTGCAGATTCTCTTTTCCAGAGATAATGGCATTAGCTAATTCATTTACACTGCTAAATTTTGTATTGTCCTTAAGCCATTCATCAGAGAGTCTCCCACCTTTAGATAGCTCTGCCCTATTTCTTAAGAGGCTTTCCAAAGTTTCTCTGTCGATCTCTCCATACGTAGTATAGTCCTTTACCTTGTATAACATCCCCCTGTAGGACGGGGTTAGGGGTACTATAGTAGCCCAAAACTTCCTCCTAATGTGGAGCATGTCGAGCGTATATCTAATATCAGGTTTTATATCAACCCTACCTCTAATCCTAACAACAGCCATTAGAGGAACCTCTTCCAATATCATCACCTCTAAATGGGCGCATTCGACATCGAGCGCATCCACGCCTAACGAATGCGCACCTTTCTAATTCTAATTAGGAGAATAAAAAATCCTTTGGATCAAGGCCTCCAGTCTTGGGGAAGGGTCATTAGAAGTAGTTTCCAGAGGGCATTGTGTATTGCGAAGGCATAATTCATCCTATTCTTCGTCTGGCCTTTAGAGAATACCCTAACGTCCTGAAGGCCCCCAAGGCTTAGGATCACCTTAGCTGTTTCATTACCGACTATACCGAGCTTCCTTGGAGCTGGCATTAGGGTAACCCTTACTGAGCCAGAGGTCCCTGAAACAGTCACTGGTATGGAATGAGGTCTGCCACATCCGCATTCCCAAGATCCACACCCTTTCCTTACCTTAACTATGTTTATCTTCGCATTCCTAATGGCGTCCTCTAGAGCCAGTCTGAACTCCTTTCCCTTGCCCTTTCCTATCCCTACGTAGTTCATCCCATCTCCAACTGCGGCTACAATTCTCAGCTGGGTCATCTCTCCTGCATCAGTCTGTCTTTGAACTCTCCTGACTTCTATTATTTCTTCTTTAAGTCCAGGAACTAATGTATCCACTATTTCAGGCTCCTGTATTGGTATACCTCTCCTGAGAATTTCATCTATACTCTTGATTCTTCCTTCAGCTACTAGCCTACCTACCCCAGTCCTCGGGATCCAAGACCTCTCAAGTTCGGCTCCAGAACTACCTTCCTCCGATGACATCTACACCAACCCCTCATAAGCAATGAACCTATTTAACTCTGCCTGTTAGTACCGAGGGCCTGTTCTAATTGGGAGAGAACCTTCTCTATGGATTCAGGTATGCGCTCTGGATCGGCTCCCTTACTCAGGTATGAGGAGAACTGCTTCTCATAAAGTTCCTCATTCTCACTCTTCAAAGAGGAGAACCAAGAGGCCACATGTTCTCCCCTTATTCTCTCTTCGCTGGGTAATATATCTGGAGAATGTGGTACGTGAAGCCCAGCATCCAGTACACCTTTAAGAGCCGCATATATTCTAGATCCTTTTGTGGATGGGAACCTACCAATGTCCAGTACCGCTTCCTCTACTCCTCTACTCTTAGCCCTAATTCCAGCTAAGTATCCCGTTAGGTATGCTGCTGGTAGATTTTTACCATTATATATCCATCCAAACTTACTCAATTCCTTCGAGAATGCTTGAGCTATCACCTCGTCCCCATCTGGCCGAAATCTCACGAACTGGACTACTATGTATCTATTTGTCCTCCTTATAACAACTCTCGGTTTTCCGCTCTTAAGAAGAGCTAATCTCTTCTTATAATCTGTCTTTCCCTCTCTTCTTCTCCTAAATTTCACCTTGTACCTTCCAGATCTAGCCACTTCTCTGCACCTCTCTCATCACATACGACCTCAGATGGTTTACACTTTCAAACCTAGATAATCTCCTGTAGAGATACCTATACATGCTAATATCTATTATTCCCTTCTCTTTCATGATTCTAAGCTCTCTCCTGAGAGCTCTAACTTTGTTAATCCACCTACTCTTTCTAGAGAGCCTTGAATATTTCCCTCCCTTTCTTCTTCCAGGACCTTTCCTCTTAGGTCTCTCTCTAGATCTAGCTCTACTAGTGCCCCTTTTCGGTAATATCCTGATTGCTTTGGACCTTATTAACCTCTTAATATCACTCCTAGTTATCGCTTCTGATATCATATCTACTTTCTCGGGATCGAATTTGACCCTATCTAGTCCCACACCTGCTACTTTAGCAGCTAATTTCTTCTGATAATCTAGCTTCATTCTTCAATCACCCTCCTATTAGCTATTAATAGATCAA
>JAVALV010000077.1:0-3191 GCA_032159055.1 Thermoproteota archaeon
AACCGACTATCTCCGTCAATTTTGAACTTATGAGGCTTCCATAGGTTTACCCTTTTCCTCCTCATAGATAAATGATCTATCAGCCTACTGTTCAATTTAAATCGAAAGCCAGCTCAGCTCAGCGGTAGATGAAGAAGAGAGCAGGTGCCACCACGGAATGCATGAGGAACATCAGTATCACGGAGGAGATGACATATATAAGGGCTTGGGCATTCCCATGTCTCGTGCCGTCAGATATGCTGCTTATGAATATGCCGAACAGATATAGGAGCATTGCTGCAAAGATAAAATAGACGTCTATTACCCAAGGCTTGGCTTTAAGGAATGAGAGGAGGGAGAGAATCCCCTGCATTCCCCCGGTTATGCTCTCGGCCTTATGTATCTCTAGCATGGACTCCGATATCTTCTCCCCTAAGAAGGCCATTAGATCAACGAAAAGTGTGCTGAAAGCTAAACTAACCGCCATGAGGAGGCTGTTCATGGAGAGCGTTCCCCTCACCCTGTTATAAACGCTGGACATCATGGCTATTATCGTCCTTATGTTAAGGAGGGCCTCATAACCATAAATCCCCTTCTGTAGATCGCTTATCAGCTTTTTATATATACGATAGATGAATATCCTGTCGAACTCGGCTCTCCTAGGTATCTCCCCAACATTGACGAGGTTACCCAAACTATATTTCAGTACCTTAGAGAATCTCCCGGATAGGCTCAGAGGCATTGATATTATGGCCTCTGTAAATGTCTGACCTATGCTAATCCTCCCGCCCAGATCGGCTAGGAATACAGGAAGATATGCGTAGGTGTCCCTCCTGAGCTTTATGTAATTTCCGGTCATCAAGTAGCCCACCACGAAGAATACAAGGGCTCCGATTAGGAAAGCGTAAGAACCGATGGTATAATACCCTAAAAGAGTTGATGCGATAGCCAGCAACAACTGGATACCAAAAGCCTTGTGTACGAAGAGTATCTGTTCAGGGTAGTAGAGAAACTTGTTTTCCGAGAATAAAAGTATCAGACCAATTCCTATAGCTAATCCCAAGTTTAGGAAGAGGTACTCTATGAAAGGCATGTTAGCCACCCCTCCCAGCAGCACCATGAGCAGTGGAACCATTATGACGAAGGGCATGAGCCCACTCAGGAATGTGTTTATCGAATCCTCGAAGGCATCTATACTCTTCTCGCTTTCTACTACCTCTTGCTGTATTATCATACTGAATATGCTCCTAGTATCTATTCCTGTGGTCATACCGTTATAAACGCTGGTGAGAAAGCTCTTGAATCCAACACCCAGTCTTTTCTCCTCCTGAAGTACCTCGTTTATCGCTTCCCTCAAATCCATGCCGATGAAGTAGAAGTAACTCATTATCTTCCTGAATATATAACTGCCAGCATACTCCTTCATCTTAGCGAACTGATCGAATATCCCCGTGACATCGAAACCGGCATTCGCTAGTATAAACCCATGCAGGGCGAACAGGACAGTCTCTCTGTTTATTAGACCGTAATCCCTTCCTGTACTGAAGAGACCGTAAAGGAACATCGCTGCAAATAGGGGAATCGCAGCGAGCACCAAGTAATAGCCGGTGACCACCGCAAGGATGATAAGGAGTAAAGAGGATGCCACTACCTTAGTCAGAGCAGACTTCAGCTTTTTCTTTGCATCATATACTCCTCTTTTCTCCAGTTCAAGGGCTAAGGCATCTAACAACCTCGACATCTCCCGCCTCCAGCCAGTAAAGGACGAGCGAGTAATCCTCGGAATTATAATTAAGACCTACATCCGTGAGATTCACATCTACCTCGATAAGCTCCTTGGCTGGTATAATAACCCTCGCACCTCTTACATCCCTAAAAACCTTACCTTCATAGTATTCCGGGAGATGACTTCCATTATAGGCAAATACTGTGAGGTTATCGTCATACTCGTCCTCTCCGTAGTTATAGAGGTGGATCGCCGTATAATTATGGCCTGAAGTTCTATTTGTATAGCAGGCCACTACGGCCACGGTCTTACTAGATGACTTCATAGCCTGCCTGCTCATGTAAAGGTGAACCTCAGAATACTGAGAATAGGCTCCTATGAAGACTATGGATACTATAGAAAGAGCTAAGAGAACAAGCCCTATCATGATTATCTTGGAAAAAGAGATTTCCAAGGGGGATTTACCCCCTTAAGGGATCTCTACTGACTGGGAAGAGGTTTTACCATCACTGAAATCGGCAGTTATCACGAGGGATTTGCTTCCAGACACGTAATTAGAACCAACCTCGATGGTGATATCTCTAGCTTCCTTGGGAACTATTGTGACAGAATACCCAGAGGCGATATCAGTACCATTCGCCAGTACTATCGTTCCGTTACCAAACCCTATCGTCTTAAATGTTAGCTTCGTTATGTTAGCTCCAGCTTCACCCGTATTCACTATTCTAAGCGATATTATGTAGGAATTAGCCGCATCGGACCACTGAGAACTTATTAACCTGACGTAGAAGCGCTGACCTACCTGCTTCGATGCTGTAAGGACCTGACCCATGAGGAATAGCCCGACAACGGCCACGACCACGAGGATAAGTGCTATCCAGACAACCTTCTCAATGGTTATCTGCATAAGTTCGAACCTCCTTTCTATTAAGCTTACCCGATTCCTTAAAAATCTAACGTGGTAATTCTCCTATTAATTATCAATTCTATGATATAAAGAAACAAAAAAGTAGCCGATAACAGCATTTCCCTAGCTGGAGCCTATCTAGACAACCTTCTCGATTATCTGCATATGCATAAGTTTGAACCTCTATTTACCTGTCTGCTAATAAATTTGCATAGATGTAAATTACTAAATATAATAGCGGCCAGCGCTACTAAAGAAGTTATAAACTCAGATAATTTTATAGGATATCCTAAATAGAACGCGGATGGACCATCTCTCTCATTCTTGAGTCTAGCTAACTAGCTTATGGAACTCTCACAATCTCCGTAGCAGCTTTACCATCCTCAAAGCCAGCAGTAATGAGTAAAGACTTGGTTCCCTCTATATACCGGGAGAATACGAAGATATACAAATCCCTGGCCTCCCTTGGCTCTATCGGATCTCTTAGGGTATAGTTAAAATGTTCGCAACTAGCAACACTCATATTTGATTGACCCTTAAGGAAGATCTTGGCTCCCTTATCAAACCCTACCTGAGAGA
>JAVALV010000078.1:0-6855 GCA_032159055.1 Thermoproteota archaeon
TCTCAGTTTATATATTCAATTAGTGATTGGAGCATGATGGAAGCAAGACATAAGGTCTATTACTTCAGAGTACTTATCTCTTCATTGGCTGGACTGGCAAGCGGCCTAATAGGCCTATCCTCAATAGAGGGGCTCAGTCTATTTCTTCTAACATACTTCCTAGTAACTCCGATCTCATTGAGGCTATGGGGGAACGAACTTAAAGATACCGGGCTCATTAAACTATATAGAGAGGCAATAGGATCATCATTTCTAGCTTTCCTCCTTGTTTGGGTTCTAGTAGTAAATTTAATGGGGTTAGGAGTATCTATATATATAGTAAGAACATCTAGCGGTGGTATCTATCCCATACAAACACTAGATGGAAGGACGGTAGGTCCCGATGAAAGGCCATTTGCCGGCTACAATGCGGTATTCCTAAACGTATCTAATGGAAAAATTAAGGATATATATGTGGGCACTTATGCTAAGAAATCCTATGAAACAACCCAGCTATACTTAAGCAATACTAAAATCAAGTTATGGAGTAATGGTACATTGCTTGTAGAGGGCAATTACAATCTCTCATTAGATAGGGATTTGATGCGCATAAGGAAGCTCTTTAAGAACGTAACTTTATACAGAAATGGTTCCCTAATTTTAAATGGTACCAAGTTAAGGTTAGGATATTCAAAAAAATTTACCATAAAGAATATAACAATAAATATTACTTATACTTCTAAGAATGTGATTCACTTAAGGTTTATTTCTGGAAAGGATAAGGTGGCAAAATATCCAACTTCGGTATTTATAAGCTTTATAGAGGAAAAAGGTGACTATGTTTATGTATTTGATTCCTTAAAACCAGTATGGAAGACTAGAACCGCCAGAGTAGATGAAAGTTATCTGATTATACTTCCATCAGGGTGATTGCTTGGGCAGAAAGCCCGTAGAAGTTAAAGCAGATATCGGATTCGAGGTCTGGTCAGACGATCTTAATAAACTCTTTGAGGAAGCAGCTTTGGCAATGTATGAAATAATGGTGGATGTTAAAAGAGTTAAGCCGAAAGAGGAAAAAGTGATTCATATCAAATCGGAGGAAATAGATATGCTTCTACACGACTGGCTCTCAGAGCTTCTTTATATAACAGATGTGGAAGGTATGGTATTCTCTAGGTTCGAAGTAAATATTAATGGTTCTGAGCTGGAGGGAAAGGCATTCGGTGAGCCAATAAAACCTGAGCATAATCCTAAAACAGAGATAAAAGCAGTAACTTATCATAAACTTAATGTTAACAAAGAGAATGAACTTTGGCGAGCCACAGTGATTCTAGATATATGATATGGCCTGATTAGGCTGCAGCAATATTTATCTCCACAAAATTCCACTCTTTCACCATGCTAAACTTTAATAAACCCTAAGCTTGTCTTGTGCTGGAAAGTTAACGGGGTGTACGTAATGCCAAGGAGGCATGGTTCGCTACAATTTGCTCCCAGGAAGAGGGCAAAGACTCAAAAAGCTGTATTTAGATCGTATCCTGACCTAAAACTAGATAAGCCAACTTTATTAGCCTTTCCTGGCTATAAGGCCGGGATGGTTCATGTATTACTTAAGGAGGATAGGCCAGGAAAGTTGAATATAGGCCAACTTATTACCTTAGCTTCTACCGTTATTGAGACGCCCCCTATAAAAGTGATAGGTTTTAGGCCCTATATAGCTAGTTACTATGGCCTAAAGGCCCTAACTACAGCTCTAAAAATAGGTAAGGATGATGCTGTAAGTAAATATCTAACAATAGGTGATGGCGTTGACAATTGGGATGACGCCATAAGTAAACTTAAAGATAGAAGGGATAAAATCAAAGAGGTAAGGATTTTAGCCTATACGAGACCAGATCTAGCAGGTATTCATAAAAAGAAACCAGAATTGGTTGAAATACCAGTAAGAGGAGGGTCCATTGAGGAAAGAATCGAGTTTTCCAAATCCATAATAGGATCTTTGATTAAGATAGATCAGGTGTTTAAGAAAGGCCAGTTAGTGGACGTCACGGGAGTCACTAAAGGACATGGTTGGCAAGGAGTTGTGAGGAGGTTCGGTATAGAGTTGCTTAGGCATAAAGCTGGAAAGGGAAGGTGGAGAGTTGGGAGCCTGGGATCTAGGCATCCTCCATATATCACTTGGAGAGTTCCTAGAGCAGGACAGACTGGATATCACAAAAGGACAGAGTATAACAAGAGAATACTAATGATGGGAGATTTAACCCAAGAGAACTCCTTGGATATCACCCCTAGTGGTGGCTTCAAGAACTATGGTATACTTAGGAGTCAGTATATCGTGGTCTCTGGTTCTATACCAGGTCCAATAAAGAGATTCGTCTTCACAAGACACCCGATAAGACCTAAGTACGAAGAACTTCCCGCTCCCGAAATTAGCTATGTGAGTTCTATAGGGTGGCTAAAGAGGTGATCTATGATGCGAATACCTGTATTCGACTTGAATGGAAAGAAAATAAAGGAAATAGAACTCCCTCCTATATTTAAGTTAGAAATACGGCCTGATATAATAAGAAGAACCTATATCTCACAATTAACTGCTAGGATTCAGCCTCAAGGTAGAGATCCCTTAGCAGGACTACGAACATCAGCTGAATCTTGGGGGACTGGACATGGTGTAGCTAGAGTTCCAAGATTTAAAGGAAGAGGATACCCAGCTGCAAGTAGGGCAGCCAGAGCGGTTATGACTGTAGGTGGTGTAAAAACTAAAGCTCCTAGGTCTTGGAAGAGAATCAGAGAGAGAGTTAACCAGAGGGAAAGGAAGCTAGCCACCATTTCAGCAATAGCTGCAACTAGTAGGATCGACTTAGTTAGCTCAAAGCATAGAATAGATGATATAAAGCAAGTGCCATTAATTCTCTCTGATGAGTTAGAGGGAATAAGAAAGACATCTAAGCTTTACACATTAATGGTAAAGTTGGGTCTTAAAGAAGAGTTAGATAGGAATAAGAAAAGATTTGAAAAGATAAGGGCAGGAAAAGGGAAGATGAGAGGGCGTGTCAGGCAGAGATCGAAAGGACCTCTGATAATATACCTAAATGAGGGATCTTATATAAGTAGGTCAGCTAGGAATATACCAGGTGTTGAGACCGTAGCCCTAAGGAATTTAAGTGTCATGCATCTAGCTCCTGGAGGAATTCCTGGTAGGCTTACCATATGGACTGAAGGGGCCCTCAATTCTTTGCAGGAGGTGATGGGTATTGTCTAAGAGATACGATCCATATCGGATACTTAAAGCGCCTATATCTACTGAAAAAGCTGTAAGAATTATTAATGAGGAGAATAAGCTTGCTTTTTATGTTGATAGGAGGGCGAATAAGAAGGAGATCAAAAGAGCTGTGGAAGAAGCTTTAGATGTAAAAGTTGAAAGGGTATGGACTATCATAACGATAGATGGAAGAAAAAAGGCATATGTTAAGCTTACTCCTGAATATAGGGCCTCAGACATAGCAGCTAAGCTTGGAGTCATCGGGTGATTTTTATGGGTAAGCATATACTGGTTCAGAGGAAGGGAAGAGGAGGAATACAATTCAGATCGAGGGCCCATCTCAAAATATCCCCAGTTAGATATCCATCCACTGGATTTGATTCCCTGAAAAGGGGTATAATAAAAGCGATACTTCATGAACCTGGGAGACACACACCCATATCTCTAGTAGAGCTCGAAGATGGGACGAAATTCTATTATGTAGCCCCTGAGGGCATATATGAAGGTCAAGAAATAGAAATGGGTACAGGAGCTAAAATTAGAACTGGAAACATTCTACCACTTTCTGAAATTCCAGATGGGACTCTCGTTTCCAATATAGAAATAAGGCCTGGAGATGGAGGAAAGCTAGCTAGAAGGAGTGGAACCTATGCTCTAGTCTTTTCTCACGAGGGAGACAGAGTTCTACTTAGACTTCCATCAAGAAAGGAGAAATTCGTGGATGCTAGATGTAGGGCTACCATAGGCATAGCTGCAGGTGGTGGGAGAATAGAGAAACCTTTCATGAAGGCAGGCCTGAGATATTATCATGAAAGAACACATCCTAAGAGGTGGCCAGTAGTTAGGGGTGTGGCTATGAATTCAGTAAGCCATCCGCATGGAGGCGGCTCTCATAAGAGGCCAGGTAAACCAACAACGGTAGCTAGGACTGCCCCACCAGGACAGAAAGTGGGACATATCGCAGCAAAGAAAACAGGAAGAGCTAAAAGAAGGGCTGCGATTTAAACCATCAATTTTTATTTTTGTATTGGTGTTAAGGTGGGAAACCATGTCATCTAGGGAATTTAGATACAGGGGATATAGTCTCCAAGACCTTCAGAATATGGCTTTAGATGAATTAGCCAATGTTATGCCAGCCAGAATCAGAAGAACTCTGAAAAGAGGTCTTTCCCCGGAAAATAAAAGGCTTCTAGAGAAAATAAGAAAGTATAAGAGCAAAGGAGTGGATAAAGTCATCCGAACTCATAGAAGGGACATGCCTATTCTACCAGAGATGGTGGGATCTAAAATAGCCGTCCATAATGGAAAGGAATTTGTGGAGATAACCATCATGCCAGAGATGATAGGTCATTACCTAGGGGAATTCGCAATAACAAATAGGATAGTTAGACATGGAAAACCCGGTAAGGGAGCAACTAGATCCAGTAAATTCGTACCACTTAAGTGAGCTACAACTATAGTTTTTCTCTATCTTGTTTGTTTTTATATCCTAACTACCTTATTAAGAAGCCGGGGTGGCCGAGCCAGGATCAAGGTGCCCGCCTTGAGAGCGGGTGGCCCTCCGGGCCGCGAGGGTTCAAATCCCTCCCCCGGCGTATAGATGACCTTCCTCCGAACATGCAATACGGATCATCCATAGTTTTCTGGTAAGAAAATAAACAAGAAGTAATGAGTTACGTAGTTAGCATAACTATGCTTATCTTAACATCCTCAGGCAGAGTCATTCCCATTATGCTCCTTATATATCTCTCATCAGGGTTCGGTATGTCAATAATTCTCTTATGAATTCTGAGCTCATACCTATCAAACTTGTTCGTTCCCTCTCCAGAAGGATTCCTCAATGTGGTCACTCTCAATCTCTTAGTTGGTAAAGGTATTGGCCCCTTAACTCTGACCCCCATCTTCTCGGCTATGTCCTTGAACATTTTGCTTACTTGGTCTAAGCTTTTTGGATTACTACTCACCATTTCTATCCTTAAGACTTCAGTCATGTTCTTCACCATAAGTAATCCGACTATTAACATTAAATAGAGAGGAAGAGACTTACTTCTTCTTTCTCTCTAGTGGAACTGTGTCGAGGACTATGCCAGCAGCAATAGTCATGCCCATATCTCTGACGGCGAATCTACCTAAGGGTGGGAATTCGCTGTATTTCTCGATGACAAATGGCTTTAACGGCTGGAACTTTACTACTGCGGCTTCTCCTCTCCTTATAAAGCTTGGATTTTCCTCGATAACCTGACCAGTTCTAGGATCAATCTTCTTCTCTATCGAGATCATCTTACATGCCATGTGTCCTGTATGAGCATGTATCACTGGAGTGTAACCTGGCGCGATCGCTGTTGGGTGCTGCAACACGACCATCTGCGCGGTAAATTCTTTAACTACCGTGGGAGGGTTGTTGGGATGTCCTATTACATCTCCTCTCTTGATTTCTTTCTTATCTATACCTTTGATGTTTATTCCTATGTTATCTCCGGGTTCCGCTTTATTGAGTTTCTCATGGTGCATTTCTATACTCTTTACTTCAGCAGTCTTGTCTAGAGGCTCTATTATTATTTGGTCACCGGGTTTCAATACGCCAGTTTCAACTCTCCCTACCACTACTGTACCAACACCAGTTATCGAGAAAACGTCCTGTATTGGTATTCTAAGTGGCTTATCAATAGGCTTAGGAGGCGCGGAGAATGTATCAAGGATCTCATATAATGTCGGGCCATTATACCAAGGAGTATTCTCGCTCTTCTTGACAACGTTATCGCCCTTTAATCCGCTTACTGGTATGAACTGTATCTTGTCTGGATTGTAGCCTACTTTTTTGAGTAATTCAGCTACTTGGCTCTTTACTTCCTCAAACCTATCCTTACTATAGTTCACAGTTGGATCATCCATCTTGGAGATAGCTACAGCAATTTGATTGACTCCTAAGGTCTTAATTAGGAAGACATGCTCTATCGTTTGAGCTTGTACGCCCTCACCAGACTTTGCAGAAACTACCAAGATGGCGGCATCGGCTTGGCTTGCTCCTGTTATCATGTTTTTAACGAAGTCCCTATGACCTGGGGCATCTATGATCGTTATCATCTTATGAGGCGTCTCTATCTTGGTATGGAAGAGGTCTATGGTCATACCCCTCTCTCGCTCCTCCTTGAGCCTATCGACTAGCCATGCGAATTGAGCATCAGCAGCTTGTTCTTCCGGAGGAAGTTCCTCCACTAACTGGAGATCAAAGAACATCCTTCCTATTAACGTCGACTTTCCGTGGTCGACGTGCCCTACGAAGATCAGATTTACGTGTTCCTTCTCAGCCATCTTATCACCCTATCATGGTATATCAATATCTCTACACACCATAACCGTGCGCATTTTTAAACCTAAACTTGACCTTCAATCTGAGGGCTAGTTATGGATCCCATTGGAGAACCAGATAGATACAAAGAGTTTACGGCTTGGATTTCTACATTCCCTGTGCTTACGCTGTTTCTAGCTATTATTATATCAACGAGGTATACTTTTATTAACGAAGAAATTGGTTCCGTTCTCAGCATAATATTCATGATGTTAGCTCTCTTTCTCTTCATAATGTCCGATAAGTATGTAAGGAAAATTGTATT
>JAVALV010000079.1:0-2576 GCA_032159055.1 Thermoproteota archaeon
CAATTCAAGTAAGCAAGCCTAGATCCTTAGGTGCCACGTAGAAGGTTAGTTTATGCCTGTGATAATCCCCTATTATCTGCCTAGCTGCTTCGCTTAAGTTGGGTTCTCCGTCCTTGAATTTCCAGCCCCTCCTCAATGCGATATTTTCCAATATCTTGATAGGCTCCCCTTCCTCTATCCCATATACTTTCTTGATCAGTTTAGGGTTGAAGATGGAGATCCTCTGCAGGAGAGCCATGGCTACTTCTACTGGATTTTTTAGATCCTCGGGAGAATATCCACGTAATGCCATCTCAAGTGGCCCTCCCTCCACAGGGATTATACCTGGGGAATCTATTATGTAGAGTTTCCTATCTATCTTGTAAAGCTGAAAGTGCTTGGTGTACCCAGGGCTTCCCGGCACTGAGCTGGTTGAGGCAGAGCTGTGACCTTTAAGGACATTAATTATCGAGCTTTTCCCCACCTTAGGAAACCCTGCTATCAGTACTTTCGCTGGAAGTTGAGGTGCTTCCCTTTTTATGAATTTTCTCAGTTTTAATGTGCCTAATCTCTCCCTAGCACTTACGTAGGTTGCTTTAATCCCTTCCCTCTCAAATACATCGATCCATTGGCTCAAAATCTGCTTAGGAACTAGATCTGACTTATTTATTACCAGCAGCAACTTCTTGCCCTTCCTCGCAGCTATTCTTTCCAACCTCCTACTTCTAGTGGTCCAAGGATCTCTAGCATCAACTACCTCCAGTATTAGATTAGCCTTATCAATAGCAGAGCCTATTTCCCTCCAGTTAGCCAGCTTCATCTCTCGTAGGGAGGGGCTCAGCCTTACCTTATATTCCTACCGCTAAGAATTAAGTTAAGTCCTTCAATCTAGAACGATGAAGCTGGTATACGACCCTTCCATATCTACCTATGATTTCGGTCCCGGTCACCCGTTTCGTGGTAACCGCTTCCCTCTATTCATTGAATTCATTCAAAGAAGGGAGGAGCCCTTTGAGATAGTCGGTCACTTAGGAGATCCACCTAGTTTAGAAGACCTTCTAGCTGTTCACAGTTCGGAGTACCTAGATTTCCTCAGAAGAAAGAGCGACATGGGCTATGGAATGATTTCCATGGACACACCAGTATTTAGGGGTATGTGGGAAGCAGCTATGAGCTTAGTTCATTCGTCCCTATCAGTTGTCAGAGTCGCTCTTGATGAAGGGCTTGCCTTTGGATTTGGAGGCGCTCACCATGCCGGTACAAACTATGGAGGAGGTTTTTGCCTCATTAACGACATTGCTGTAGCTGTGAGATGGGCCCAGAGGGAGGGAGAAGTTGAGTCAGTAGCCATCTTCGATCACGATGCTCATCATGGCAATGGTACCATGGACATATTCTATGAAGATGACTCAGTTCTTTACATAAGCATTCACCAAGATCCGACCACGATATATCCGGGAGTAGGATTTGTGAGACAGGTCGGGAAGGGTAGGGGAGAAGGATTTACGGTAAATATACCGCTTCCACCTAGAGCAGGACCTAAATCCTATCAAATGGCCTTTGAAGAGATAGTAAAGCCTATCATAGAGTCATTTAATCCTGACCTATTGGTAGCACATGGAGGTAGCGATCCCCATTTCTTGGATCCTCTTACTCAGCTTGGCCAGACATTGAGTGGGCTTTGGAGCATAGGAAAATGGATATTCGAACTGAAGGCCAGATTCAAAGCTGAACTTCTGATAAGCGGTTATCATCCTGAAATAAGAAACTGGGGATGGCTATCAATTCTCAGAGGATGTTCTGATCTCGAGATGGATTATAATCCACTGGACATCGAAGGAAAATCTCCTGTAGAGGATGAGAATGTCATTAGAAGATCGAGGCTTGTGGTGGACGATGCTAAGGAGATATTGTCCAGATATTGGAAGATATCCTAGAGGTAATTAATTTTTTACTTTCTTTGAGGTTTGAGTCGACTGTGGAGGTTCCATCAGGTGATCAGTATCATAATACCAACCTACAATGAGAGGAATAATCTAGAGGAGCTATTTAGCAGGATAGAAAGATCACTCCAAGGATTAAGCTATGAGATAGTATTGGTAGATGATAACTCACCTGATGGAACTGCCGACAAGGCGAGGGAGTTATCCTCGATCTATCCAGTGAGAGTCATCATCAGACCGAAGAAACTAGGTCTATCTTCAGCTGTCATGGATGGTATGCATGTAGCTAGGGGGGATATCATAGCTGTCATGGATGCAGACCTCCAACATCCCCCAGAATTACTATCGGCCCTATATGAGAGGATAGAAAAAGGATGCGATATAGCCATAGCATCTAGATATATCGAGGGAGGATCTGTAGAGAACTGGAGTTCACTAAGGAAACTGATCTCCAGAGGTTCTATAGTTCTAGCTTGGATCCTACTCCCCCGGGTCAGAAGAGTTAAGGACCCTGCATCAGGCTACTTCATGTTCAGAAGGGAGGTATTGAATGGTGTTGAGCTGAACCCCCGGGGGTTCAAGATACTCATGGAGATCCTAGTTAAGGGGGACTATGATAGGATATGCGAGGTTCCTTACACATTTGGGCTCAGA
>JAVALV010000080.1:0-5171 GCA_032159055.1 Thermoproteota archaeon
CGTTCAGAGGCTAGCACCCCTCTTTAATGTCTATATTAACGATGCATTTCAGGCAGCCCATAGGAGCCAACCTTCATTAGTGGCGTTTCCATATTTAATGCCGGCAGCAGCTGGGAGGAATATGCAAAGAATGATAGCTGAGATGGCTGAGATAAATGCGATAAAAGGAAAAAGAGTCTTTATACTGGGCGGAGCGAAGGTTTCAGATAAGCTAAAGGTGATGGTGCATGCTATAAGGAATGGTAGAGCTGCTGAAGTACTAACAGGTGGTTTACTTGGTATAATAATAGCACTAGCATCCGGACATAAGCTTAATGGAGAGATAAGAAAGATTAGGGATTTAGATCTTCTCTTACCTGCAGCACGAGAGATTTTAGAATTGGGCACTGGGAGAGTTTTCTACCCAGTGGATTTTGTAGTTAAACTAAAAGATGGGACAGTTGAGGACGTACCTGTATATGCCGTACCAGAAGAGAGCAAGATAATTGATATAGGTCCTGGAACCATTGAAATATATAAGGAAAGATTGAGAGGTGCCGATCTTGCTGTAGCAAATGGCCCAATGGGAATATTTGAGAGGCCCGAGTCGAGGAAGGGTACTTTAGAGATAGTAAAGGCTATGGAGGAATATGCTAAGGAATCGGTGCTCTGTGGAGGACACCTTAGTACTGCAGCTAATATGGTAGGAACTAGGGGCAGTAGAGTTTATACTGCTGGAGGGGCTGTCCTGTATGGGCTAGCCGGCCTACCTTTACCTGCAGTTGATGCTCTTAGGGAGAGTACAAGTCTATGATGAGAATGGGGATCGTTGGACATGACCCCTATACTATACCATTATTGGAGAGCCTAACTAAACAGCCTGATATCCAAGTAATTGGCGCCTATAGTCATGAGCTTACTCCATACTCCAAACCGATTTCCCATAGAATACCTGTATATTGTAGCAAATCAGGACTAAATCTCTTCAAACAGAGAGGAGTAAAAGTTGCTGGGTTCTTAGAAGATTTCATTGAGAAGACTGATGCTTTTTTGGAATATGATTATGAGCAGATAGCCACCAAGGTTTCGTATGGAAGTTCTGGTATCACCATTAAACCCTATGAGGTTCTTTTAGAGAGACTCTCAACTGTTCTTCCTGTAAAGGATTTAACACTTGAGGAGATACGGAATGATCTCATATATTGTCCCTACTTCAAGACATTCAAGATCTCATTAAATCTTTCTAAGGAGATAGAGCAAGAATGGGCTAAGGATTCTCTTCTTACTGCCCCTAGAATTCTTGCTATTTCAGGAGAGGGCATTTACCTCCAAGACTTATGCTTCTTCCTTCCTATAGCTGCTCCTCATTCAAATTTCTCTATTAATATACTTATGAATTCTGTGAAAGTTAAGGGGAGAGATCGAAAGGCTGTAGAATTTATCTCATTACTTGGATTCATGGTGAGCTTACCCGAGACGATAGATACTCTGAGAGAGTCCGAAGGGCTAAAGAGAAGTATCTCTCGTGAGATCACAGATGAGCATCTAAATATAAAAGGAGGACTGATCCTTTAGACTAAAGTGATTAAAGAAAAAGGGTGGTTCCTTTTGGAGAATAATGGAAATCAGGTGGAAAGTAAAAGCCCTTTTACAGCTAGGTCTATCGTCCTCTCCCTCATATTTGGCTTATTTATGCTATTCGCTCAAACTGCCATGAGGAGTGCAGGAGGATATAGCTGGACGGGAGAGGCTGCGCTTGTAGTTCTAGCAATTTCTTATGCGATATCAACTATAAAGGGAAATCCCTTATCGATAGGAGAGATGGGTGTTATATTTGGATCAATAGAGGTTATTACAGTCTTATTTATAGGATGGCAATACATACTACCCTCATGGGCTATTGCGGGCTTATCTAGAGATTTTCCATTAAAAGGTATACTGCCTGAATTCCTAGTCCCAAGAAATCCTGAAGCTCTTAGATCGCTGTTATTAGGCGGTAATTTGAATTGGACAGCTTGGATTGGTCCTCTTTTATATGTCGTGCTATTTGCGATAATTTTATCAATTTTTTCATATTTAAATATAATTCCCTTTAGGAAATTTTACTTAAATAAGGAGAGGCTCATCTTTCCAGTAGCTACTGTCAGTGCGAGCTTTTCAAGATTAATAAAGGAGAGGAGAAAGGGATTAAGGTGGCTTTGGCTTGGCCTCCTTGCTGGCTTCTCAATAAGTCTATTCCAAAGAGGCCATTTACTTCAAGCTATGTGGCAAGATTTCCCTGCTGCTGATCTTAGAATAGACCTCACTCCCATGCTCCAGCATTGGTTTCCTGGAGGAGCTTTCGGGATGGATACAAGTACTCAGATAACACCAGACCTATTCGCTTGGGCCTTCCTGATTCCCATTGAGATACAGGTGTCTACTTGGGCTACTGCTATCGTAGCCTATCTACTAGTCCCCCCAATTCTAGTGAGAATGGGCCTTCTACCTTATGAGAGCGGGAGAGATTTCGCGTTCTATACATCTAATGCGGCGGTCAATGGTCCATTGCCTTGGTACCATATATCTACAGGGCTTTATCTCGCTGTAGGTGTTATACCCCTCATCCTCGGCTATAAGTACATTAAAGACAGTTGGAAGAACTGGGAAGATGAGCCCATTACAAGGAGATGGCTTGTAATTGGTTGGCTCCTAACATTTGCTGCCAGCATATCTCTGATAGCTGTACTAGGTGTAAATCCAATGATAGCTCTAGTGCTCGTTCTAATGCATCTGCTATACTGGCATGGATATGTATGGACTTTGGGTATGGGTAATTGGATCATACCCGTAGATTTAGGCATAAGGGGAGTTCTAGATAATCTCTTTTTCTCTACAGGTATGTTTCAAAGAGCATCGCCTGATGCTTTCTTTTCTGGAGCAGCATCAGCTATGATGACGGATACAGTATCTGCCCAACCAACAGCATCTGCTGAAAGCTTCAAATATTCTCAGTCTATAGGAATGAGGGCAAGAGAGATGTTCAAAGCCCAGATAATCGGTCTCCTTTTCGGAGCAATAATAGGAGGATTGCTCCTACTATTGTCCTTCCATATATGGGGTGCTGCTAACAAACCTTTAGAGATAAATACACCCGTATACCCGAATGAGGGGCTATTATCTGTTATGGGCAATCTAGCGGGATGGAAAGTTGATTATTTCTTGGAGGGAATCATTATAGGAGGGCTGGTCTTTCTTCTGAGGGGAGTAATCCCATGGATTGGTATTAGCGCCGTGGGTGTGCTCTTTGGATTACTTATACCTCAATATGCCCTTCTCTATATGATATCTAGCTTATCAAGGTACATTGCAAAGAGGCGTGGGGGAGAGAGATTCTTCAACTATGTAGCAGTTCCCTTTGTAGCCGGCTTTGCTATTGGTGGGGTACTAGATATAATGGAGACGAGTATAGTAAATGTGATAAAATCTAGCCCGCTTGAGCCATTATCAAGCTTTATTGGGGTTCTATTGATACTTGCTGTCTTCCTTCCCGCCTTGAGGGCATATCTATCATCTAAGGAGGTGATTACTGGTGACCCTGATATTCACTCCCTTGGGGATTAGGGGAATAGTGGGCGATGGGATAGATGCCGAGGTCGTCACCAAGATATCTAACATATTTGGGAGGAGGTTAGGTAAGGGCTCTCTTGTCATTGTTGGAAGGGATACTAGGCCTAGTGGCTATATTCTAGATCGAGCGGTAGTTTCTGGACTTTTATCAGCTGGTGTAAATGTACTTAACATAGGAATAGCACCGACACCTACTATAGAGTGGGCCGTAGAGAAGTATAACGCTGATGGTGGTGTTATAATCTCAGCGAGCCATAATCCTCCCGAATGGAATGCTCTTAAACTAGTTGGTAAAGGAGGAATGCTCCTACATCCTAATGAGATGGAATCTTTAAGGGAGGAATTTCACAGTAGCGGATTTAGGTCAGTACCTTGGACAGATCTTGGAACGGAAGAGAGTGCTGACTTGTCTGAAGAATATATAGATGACCTCCTAAATTTTGTTAACGCCGAGAAAGTCAGGGAAGGAATGTTTCATGTAGTTTTAGATGTGAACGGGGGGGCTGGAGCATATGTTACCCCTTACCTCTTTCAAGCCTTAGGGGTTAAGACCAATACTATTAACTCATCTCCCGGAATATTCGTTAGGGAAATGGAGCCAAGGCCCGATACCCTAGGAGACCTATCTAAAATAGTAGTAGCCACAGGGTCTGATGTCGGTTTTGCCCATGATACGGACGCTGATCGCTTATCCTTAGTAACTGAGAAGGGGAGGGTAATGACTGAGGATATAACGCTAGCTCTAGTGGTGGACTACGTTCTAGCTAAGAAAGGAGGCGGAACTATTGTCGTGAATGTGGCTTCCTCTAGAATGTTTGATGATATAGCGAGGAAGAGAGGGGCTAAAATCTATAGGACTCCTGTGGGAGAGGCATACGTATCACATAAAATGAGAGAGATCAACGCTACAATAGGAGGAGAGGGAAGCTGTGGAGGAGTGATCCTTCCAGAGTTCCATATGGGTAGGGATGGTCCTTTAGCAGCATCAATTATCCTAGAGATAATGGCTTCTAAAGGAATACCCATTAGCGAGCTAATTGACAAGCTTCCTAGGTACCATATGATAAGGAGAAACTTCGAGATAAAAAGAAACTGGGATTCCTTGAGGAAGGATCTAATATCGCTCAGCAGGAAAAGAGGAATGGAAATAGATCTGACTGATGGTGTGAGGCTATATGATGAGGAGTCTTGGGCTTTGATAAGGCCCTCTAAAACTGAACCTAAGATAAGGGTACTTACAGAGGCTAAGGATCCATCTGTAGCGGAAGAACTCCTAGAAGTTGTACGAGAAATTTTATAGGATGTTTATTATTACTTCTTTTTCCTCTTCTTATCTTGGCTTTTCCCTTCTGAACTAGGAAATTCTATCTTTCCACTGAGCTTATCATAGAACCTTTTCCAAGCAGACCCCACACCGCTTAGGGATATTATCACAAAGGAGAATGCTGTAAGAGGAGCGTTCGTTGGACCCACGAGTAAGGCCGAAATCAGTCCAATTATTGGGATAACAATACCAGATAATAGTGAAGCATTTTTATAGAGCTTAGAGGCTTCATTCTCGGTCATGTTTTCGGAAAATACGA
>JAVALV010000081.1:0-5383 GCA_032159055.1 Thermoproteota archaeon
GACGAGGTTCCCTTGAGGATAAGGAGCATATTTCCCCCACCTCCCGGGGTGCTATGTGATGAAGAGATCTTGAGGAGGCTCCTCGATATGGTAAAGGCAAGGAGGGGGTATCCGTGAGTGAGATCCTGATAAGGAACGGGCATGTTTACGATCCAGCTAACGGAATATCCGGTGATGTGATGGATATAGCGGTTAAGGACGGGATTATCGTCAACCCTAGTGAGCTCTCCTCGAGGGCTAAGGTGATAGATGCGGATGGGGGGATAGTGGTCCCAGGTGGTATAGACATACATGCCCATATAGCCGGGCCCAAGGTAAATACGGGTCGCCTGATAAGGCCTGAGGATCATTTGGGGACATGTAAGCCCGCTTCTAATGGTCTGAGATCGCAGGTCGGGAGGAGCGTTCCGAACGTCTTCAGGATAGGTTATGATTATGCGAGGATGGGATACACTACTGTAGCTGAGGCAGCAAGCCCTCCCTTGGAGGCGAGGCACACGCACGAGGAGCTGAACGATATACCCATAATAGACAAGCTCACCTACATAATAGCTGATTCCAACTGGATCCTCCTCGATTACCTGACGGAGGGAAGATTCGATCTCGTAGAAGCTTACGTCTCTTGGCTCCTGAAAGCAACTAAGGGTTACGGAATAAAGATAGTTGACCCTGGAGCTGACTGGGCATGGCTGCATGGTGGAGGAATGGGAATAGATGTAGATTATGAGCTTCCAGAATATGGAATTGCCCCGAGGGATATATTGCTTGGGTTGGGGAGGGCTGTTGAGGACCTGAAAATGCCTCATCCGATACATGTGCACTGCAACAGGCTGGGATATCCGGGGAACTATGAGACGACCCTTAAAACAATGGAACTGGCGAATAAATACTCTAGAGGATTAGAAAGACCCGCCATGCATATTACCCATGCTCAATTTACCGGATATGCCGGGGACAGCTGGATAACCCTGGGAAGCGGGGGAGATGAGATAGCGAAGAGGGTTGAGTTGACAGATTCCTCCGTGGATTTAGGTCAGTTGATCTTCGGCCCGACGACCACGATGACAGCAGATGCCCCATTCGAGTTCGTCCTCTACCATTTGGGTAAGGGGAAGTGGAGCTTCGCTGATGTTGAAGCGGAAACATCGGCTGGCATAGTGCCTTACATCTACAGGAAGAGGAACTACGTGAACACCGTGCAGTGGTGCATCGGCTTAGAGGTAGCCCTGCTGGTCAGGGATCCATGGAAGGTCTACATAACGACGGATCATCCTAACGCTGGTCCATTTACGAAATATCCTGAGGTAATAGCCCTTCTCATGAGCAAGAAATTCAGGGAGGATGTGATGAAGGATCTGAATCAGGCTGCTCTCGGAAGGACATCCATCCCATCCATAGAAAGGGAGCTATCGCTTGATGAGGTAACGATAATGACCAGGGCTTCCCCCGCTAGGCTTCTCGGCATGAAGTTCAAGGGCCACCTTGGAGAGGGAGCCCAAGCTGATATCTCAATCTACGATATCAACCCGGATGAGATCGACATTCATCGCGATTATGAATACCTGATAAAGGCACTTTCGAGGGCAAAATACACTATAAAGGATGGAGAAATAGTAGTAAAGGATGGAGAGGTTGTGAGAGAGCTATATGGGACAACCTTCTACGTTGACCCGAAGGCTCCTGAGGATACCCTCAGGGAAGTTGAGAGGGATGTAAGGGAGAGGTTCCCGAAGTACTACTCTGTTTCCCTCCAGAACTACATTGTGGAAGAGAATGAGCTGAGGAAGGGGAAGGTGGTGAGCTAGATGGTAGTTTACTATGTGAGACCGAAGGAGGCCTTCAGAGTCCCCGTGGAATGCAGGTACCTAAGGCCAGATAAGTTCGCCGGTTCCTCCTTGGAGAAAATTTGGAACTTCATAGCTTACGAGGGTGGTATCAGGAGGAAGCTGAGTGATTTATTTGAAGTAGAGGGGCCGAAGGAAGCGCCTCCAAGCCCTGAAGACATTGAGATAAGGATCAGGGATGCTGAGAGGATCAGGTACCTGGGATATAGGATGGCCGCGGGAACCTTGGTCGTCGAGGGAAATGCAGGGAGCTTGGCTGGTTATAGGATGAGAGGAGGAAACATTGTTATAGAAGGAGATGCAGGAAGCTGGCTCGGAGCTAGAATGAGAGGAGGAAACATAGAGGTCAAGGGATCAGCTGGAGACTTTATAGGGGCTGCTTTCATAGGGGATAAGCCCGGCTATGGAATGAGGAAGGGGAGGATAGTTGTTAGAGGGAATGCTGGTTCGAACATAGGGGCGGGAATGAAATCGGGCGCCATAATCGTAGAGGGCAACGCATCCCACCTGATAGGGGCCAGCATGGTCGGTGGATCAATATTCATCGGAGGTAATGCAGGAAGATTCGTTGGAGCCAGAGCGAGGGGAGGGAAGATAGTCGTTGGAGGAAGTATAGATGGCGTACTTCCCAGCTTCTACATAGATGATGTGACGAGGAAGGCCAAGGTCAAGGAATATAGGCTGGAGAAGGAGTTCCTCCTATTCAAGGGAGATTCCGTTGTAGATGGTAAGGCTAGGCTTTACATATCGGCGGAAGATAATCCAGATCTCTCATTCCTCAGGGAACTTCTCATAGCGGAGGTGTAAGCTTGAGGGCAATTAACGAGATAGCAGCTGGGATATTCCGGGAGATGATGAGCAGGGACGATCTGGGGATAGAGGTGAGAAGGATAGGGGGAGCCACGGTAATAGATGCCGGGGTCAGGGCTCCGGGAGGAATGGAAGCGGGGGTATATGTTGCTAGGATATCCCTGGGAGGTCTCGCCCAGATCTCCATCTCTCACGGTAGCTATGGGGAGCTCAGCTTACCTCAGGTTGAGATCTACACGGATCACCCGGTGGAAGCCCTCATGGCATCCCAGTTCGCCGGCTGGAAGGTGAAGGTGGGGAGCTACTTCGCGATGGGATCGGGTCCAGCTAGGATCCTAGCTCGAAAGCCCCCTGATCTCTACGATGAGATGGGCTACGATGAGAGATCAGATGTGGCAGTGCTAGTCCTCGAGGCTAGCGAGCTTCCAACTGAGGAAGTGATCACTTATATAGCGAGGAAGTGCAAAGTAAAGCCCGAAGACCTCTACATAGTAGCTGCAGCCACGAACAGCCTAGCGGGATCTGTCCAGATAAGTGCCAGGTCTGTGGAAACGGGAGTCCATAAGCTTCACACCTTGGGGGTGGAATTGAGGGACTTCATCGCTGGAAGCGGCAGGGCACCCATAGCGCCGGTCCATCCGGATCCGATGATAATGCTCGGGAGAACCAACGATATGCTACTCTACGGGGCTGAGGTATTCCTCTCCATCAACAGGGAATACGATTTTCTGAAGGGCCTAGTTGAGAGGGCTCCCAGCTGTTCCTCTAGGGATTACGGAGTCTCTGTAGCTGAGAAAGTAAGAGAAGTCGGGCCCGAATTCCTCTACAAGGTAGATCCCGGCTTCTTCGCTCCAGCTAAGTACCTGATATGCTCTAAGGATGGTAGATGCATGGAATCGGGTAAGCTGAATCCAGATATAATCTACAGATCCATTGGACTGGGAGGGAGCTGAGTCGCTTCTCGGGATACTGACCAGAAACCCCAATGGATTCGGATCTAGATCGATATTCGAGGCTGCGAGGAGGAGGGGATTAGATCCCTTCTATTTCGGCTTCAGGGATATTATAGCTAGGATAGAAGGGGAACCTCCAATCCAGATAAGGGGGCTCGATGCTAGAGACGTCAGATCGATCATCGTGAGGCCTATAGGGAGATCGAGCCTGGAACAGGCAATATTCAGGCTCGACGTCCTGTACGCTATGGAGGATCTGGGTGTTCACGTGGTGAATGGGCCTTCAGCCATAGAGAAATCGCTTGACAAGTACAGGTCACTCTATCTCTTGGCTAGGAGAGGCATACCGGTACCGGAAACGGTGGTGCTCGAGGATCCAGCTACAGCCTATGAGATGATGAGGATAATGCCTGACGTGGTGCTTAAGCCTGTTTTCGGATCGAGAGGGCATGGTTCTACGAGGATATCTGACAGGGATGTGGCTTGGAACATCTTCAGGGAACAGGCATTCTTCAGGCATGTCCTTTACCTTCAGAGGTTCATTCCCCATGGAAAAAAGGATATCAGAGCTTTCGTGGTCGGTGGTGAGGTTATCGCTGCTATGATCAGGGAAAATCCCTTCTCATGGAAGACTAACGTAGCTATGGGAGCCAAACCGAAATCGATCAGGCTAAGAGGGGAGCTGGAGGAGCTAGCTCTGAAGGCATCAGAGACTCTGGGATGCGAGGTCGCAGGGGTAGATCTGCTTATATCTGAGAAAGGGGAGCCCTACGTGCTGGAAGTGAACAGTCAACCCGGATGGAGGGGCATTCAATCAGTGACTAGGGTGGATATAGCTGGGAGGATAGTGGAATACGTACGGAACTACAGGAGAAGGTAGCAGGTAGGTTTAGTTTGACCTGAATTAGAATAGAATCAAATAGCTAAGAGATCTCGCTAAGGATACTATCGCGTGTGTTTCATTTGCGGAGTGGTAAACAGGTACGCCGTGGAAGGGGATACGATTACGTGGCCACCGGACTAACCTAATGGCATGGCCTACTTCGGGTTCAGTGCTCACGCGCGAGCCCATGCCCTTACAGGATGGCTGGAAAGGTCAAGCCTCTGTTCTGGATAAGCGGCTCCGATGACCTGAACTATGTCAGGATGAAAGGCCTCCCAACCTGCATGACTAAATGTCCATACGAGGGAAGGGACAAGCGGGCTGAAATCAAGCCCCTGCTCAACAAAGTCAGGAGGAAGGGACCACCATCCATGGTCAACTTCGTTAGTAGCCTGAGGGAGCTGGCTAGGGAGGCTGATTATCCACCCGATGCGCCAGCTTAAGTAAACGTTATACTCGGTAAATCTCTTTCCTCTGAAAATCGAGAATGGTTCCCTAGTTTGGGGTTTAGATCAGTAATATTGATCCTCTTGGCCCCTAAGCTGGAAAATTTAAGGAGTGTTGCCCCTGGCAACCTATCTAGAGGCATGCAACTCTCGCTAAATTAGGTAGGTTAATGTCTAATGCAGCGACTGGAAGGACCTTTCTTAAGGGGACGGGCTGGTGATGAGCGAGTACAAAATAAAATAGGAGGGGAAGTTCATATGAACATGACAACAGCGTCCTCCATAGCCATATTCATGAAAGTAGTGGCCCCAACAACGTCGTCCACCTCATCTATCAGATCCTCCCTCTTAAGACCGAACATCTCCATTGTTGTAGAGCACGCGTAGAACTTCACCCCCGAATCCTTACACTCCTTTATCATCTCCCTTATGGTGGGCATGTTCAGC
>JAVALV010000082.1:0-5507 GCA_032159055.1 Thermoproteota archaeon
TGCAGCTAATCCCGTACCTGAGATATGGCCTTGGGAAGCTAAAGAGGCAGGAGCTAGAATAGTAGCTACTGGAAGAAGCGATTTTCCGAACCAAGTGAACAACAGTTTAGGGTTCCCAGCTATATTCAGGGGAGTACTGGATGTTAGGGCCAAGACTGTAACTGATGAGATGTGCATAGCAGCTGGAAACGCATTAGCTAAGTTCGCTGAGGAGAAAGGATTGCATGAGGACTACATAATACCAACAATGGATCAATGGGAAGTTTATCCACTTGAAGCTGTGGCTGCGGCAGAGCAATCTATAAAGCAAGGAGTTGCTAGGAAGATCCTAAGCAGGAATGAACTGTACGAAAGGGCTGTCAATATAATAAGGAATGCTAGAGAGGCGACTAAGCTCCTAATGGAGAAGGGATTAATACCTTCACCTCCACCGGAGGAAGAAGTCCTAGAGAGTTATGGGCCTTAAGTTCCTCCTTGCCTTACTTCTTTTTCTTTTTTACTTAACTTACACACCCAACTTTTTAACTCTTAGATCCCTAAATTCATTATGAAGCATCGCTTGATTGAATTAGTACTTATCTCGCTACTTCTGACATCACTTCTCTCATTCTTACCAGTTAAGGCTAATGATGAAGTCTTAATAATTTCAAATGAGTATGATGCGAAAGCAGCGAGCTTGTTAAAAGGAGAATTAATCAGTTTGAATTTCTCGGTAAAAATAAGTTCTACAATGGAAGATGGCTATAGATACTACTTCATTTTGGGAGGTCCTCTAGCTAAGGATGTTGGGAGGATCTCTAGGAAATATCTGCCTAGATCAGAGGGCCAGGCCCTCATGAGGATCAAAGGATACTGGACTTTCGTCATAAAACCTGAAAAGGGACAGATAATTGTTATTGCAGGTAATACAAGGAGAGAGACGCTTTTAGCAACTAAGTTCATGATAGACAAGGGAATTATACGCTTCATTACCAATAGTAGCATTGATGCATCACCTCCCCTCTCTCCTCAAGAAAAGAAGAACCTAACGACCTTGAGATATGAATGGAGGTTCCCTCCCAAGGTAGGTAAAAAATATAATCTCTCTCTAGAGGTACCACTTCCTCTAGTGGATTTCTTCAAAGTTAAGCCTAGAATGAAGCTTTTAGAGTTCAATAGAAGTAGAAGAAATCTGATCTTTACTTGGTATCTTATGGTAAGAACTCCCCATGACGATCCCTACATATCAGCGCTTGTCAACAGGCTTGATCATCTAGCTGAGAGAGATGGTATTGAAGGTTATGAAAAGCTCTGGTTTATAGCGTCCTTTGTGCAGAGCATGAAGTACTCATTAGCAAACGAGTTTTCTCCTACCGGAGATTATCCAAGTTATCCAATTGAGACGCTGTATAGGGGAGCTGGCGACTGCGAAGACCTGTCGATATTACTCATATCCCTCTACAGGCAAGCTGGCTACGATTCGGCCTTGCTCATAATGCCTACTCACGCAGCTGTTGCAGTCTCAATGCCCCCAGAATGGATAAAGTTACCTAGAGTAAAGTCTGAAATGATAAAATACGCAGGAACACCCGTGGTTCTAGTTAACCTCATAGATCTACAGCAAAAACTGATGGAAGGAAAGAATGTTGCCCTAGAGTTCAACATGAATGGGGAGAAGTATTATTATGTGGAGACAACGGCTTTTTTCAAGCCAGGAGTATTACCTAACTTGGCATGGCTTGCAAAAGAGACAGGATGGAGTTACTCGGATTTCCCAATATTTGTCGTTAAGATGGATGATGTAGCAGTCCCCCTGATAGCCAATTACACAATAATTAGCAGGAAAATAGGTACTGGCTATGGAATAACTATTATAGCGAAAGTAGCAAATATAGGGGAAAGGAGAAGTATGGATCTCACATTTAACTCCCAAATCTATCCATTAAGTAAGGTTACAGTGGGAGGGAATGATCCTCATCTGATAAGGCTTGGAAAAGCCGGAGATAGATTTCTCGCTGGATCCCTGTGGGGATCCTACGATATAGGTGAGATAGATCCGGGAGAGGTGAAGGTAATTAGCATGAACTTTTACACCGAGGCTTCAGAAATGGGAGCTAGCATCTCACTATCTTATCAGGGGTCAGATCTGGATTTCATAAGGATAAAGCCCTTCCATCCTTAGACTAGGTGAAAAGATGGGAGACATACTGGGAAGATCCCTTCGACTGATCTCCTTCGGGGAGAGTCATGGAACTTTAGTTGGCGCGGTAATTGAAGGGATACCTGCAGGTCTTTCAATTACCGAGGAGGATGTTCAGAAAATTCTAGATCTAAGAAGACCCGGTCAGTCCGAATATACAACTCAAAGGCGTGAGAGGGATCGGGTTGAGATAGTAAGCGGGGTCTTCCATGGGCACACTACTGGAGCGCCTCTAACCATGATAGTCAGGAACGAGGACGTGGTATCTTCCTATTACGAAGAGTACAGACGCAAACCTAGGCCTGGACATGCCGATTATATCGCCAGACTGAAGTACAAGGGATTTAATGACTACAGGGGAGGAGGTAGGTTCTCTGGGAGGATTACAGTATCCATGTGCATGGCCGGGGCAGTTGCCATGAAACTTCTGAGAACCCTTAAAGTTGAGATAATAGCCTATTCCTTGGAGATAGGTGGCGAAAGAGCGAGAGGATTTACTCTCGAGGAAGCAAGAGCTTACAGGTACTCTAACCCCCTGAGGGCCCCGAATGAAGAGAGCTATCTCAGGATGTCCAAAGTAATTGAGGAAGCGAAGGCCGAGGGAGATAGCGTAGGAGGTATAGTGGAAGCTATAGCCCTAAACGTCCCCCCGGGGTTGGGAGATCCCATATTCGATACAATAGAGGGAGATGTATCGAAGGCCATGTTCTCAATACCTGCTGTTAAAGGAGTGGAATTTGGATCTGGATTTAGAGCAGCTAGAATGAGGGGGTCTGAGCATAATGATCCACTCGTTATAAGGAATGGAAAGATATCTTATTTGAAAAATGATCATGGAGGGGTGATAGGAGGCATTACAACAGGGGAGCCCGTGATAGTCAGGGTTGCTTTCAAACCCACAGCATCCATATCGAAACCACAAAGGACAGTGGATTTAGATGAAATGAGGGAAGTCGAGATAAGGGTTAAAGGTAGGCATGATCCCTGTATAGTCCCAAGGGCCGTAGTTGTGGTGGAAAGCATGCTCGCCTTCGTGCTGGCAGATCACGCCATTAGGGCGGGCTTTATACCAAGAGTACTGGGGTGATCCTTTGGAGGAGTTAAGGAGCAGGATCAGGAATGTGACCCTAAAAATTATCGAGCTTTATGGAGAGAGGACATCACTGGCTAAGGAAATATCATCGGCGAAAAGGAGAGAAGGAGTTCCGATAAGGAACGAAGGGATTGAGAGGAGCCTATGGCACGATGTCAGGAGAAAATGCAGGGAAGTAAATCTGGATGAGTGGAACTGCAGGAGGGTCTTTAACTTCCTTATATCCTCCTCAATAAGAGCCCAAATACCCGAGGATGTGGGAGCTGGTCCTCACATAGAGATTTTCAGGAGAGCTAAGGAAATGGAAAAGGAGGGGAAGAGGATCTATCACTTGGAGGTTGGAGAACCACCGTGGTCCCCTCCCCCGGAATCTATAGATCGCATGCTAGAGGCAATAAATAAAGGGAAGATAAGGTACGGAACATCATCAGGCACCTATAGGTTTAAAGAGGCTGCAAGCGAATGGGTATCAAAGAGGGATGGAATTCAGCTAACACCTGATCTGATCTTGCCGACTCCCGGCTCTAAGTACGCGATATTCTCTATCCTATCTACCTTCCTCCATCCAGGAGATAGAGTGGGCATAATGCTGCCAGCCTGGCCTGCTTACAGGGGGATGGCAGCTAAACTCTCGTTAGAGCTAGTGGAGATAAGCTCCCCTGAAGAGGTAGACAAGTTGACCGGCGTGGATGCATTCATCCTTTGTTCCCCTAATAACCCTGATGGAAAGGTTTGGAGTGATAAGGAACTTAATGAATTAGCTGATACCCTCAGGGAAAGTAATTCCATCCTAATAAGTGATGATGCTTATGCAGAACTATCCTTTGTTAAGAGGAGAGCTCCGTCCTCTATATATGAAAATTCCCTTAGCGTTGGAACATTGTCGAAGGCCTTTGGGATGACTGGGTTCAGAATAGGTTACGTATATGGTCCTGAGGAGAAAATAAATGAACTAGCTAAGTTTATCGGGTTAACGATTACAAATGTCCCAGAGTTCATACAAGAAGCCGCAGCAGGAGCTTTGAATGCAGGAGATAGGTGGATTGATAAAGTAAGAAAGGAGCTGCGCTCCTATTTAGATTACTCAATGGAATTATTGGCTGGAACTCCCCTCGAAATAGGGAAAGTGGAAGGGGGCCTCTACCTATTTCCTAGGGTAAAAATCGATGGGTTCGACTCAATAGCTTTCTCTAACTATTTATTGAAGGAGAGAGGCGTAGCAGTGGCTCCTGGAATAGGTTTCGGTCCATATCCAGATAGGATGAGAATAACATTCGCTAGCCCCTATGCTGACCCGGGACTGAAGTTGCTCAAGGAGGCCCTGCTGGAATGAGGATACTATTGGTAGGAGCTGGATCCATGGGGTCGCTTCTTGGCTCTTACCTGAGCATGGATCATGAATTAGATGTGTACGACATAGATAGATCGAGATCAGAGAAACTGGCCCGTGAGATTGGAGGTATGTCTTTGAGGGATCTGAGGGGGTTGGAAGAGTACGATGCCTCCTTGGTATGCGTTTCCATATCTGGAACTTCAAGGGTCGTGAGCCTTTTATCAGAGAGGATGAAACCCGGATCTATTATAATGGAGATATCCTCAGTTAAATCTCCAGTTATGAACTCCCTGAAGGAAGCTGTAAGGAAGGGAATGAGGGCGGTATCACTACATCCTCTCTTCGGTCCGGGATTAAGGGATATATCTAAGGGAAAAGCTGCCTTAGTTCGAATCAGTAACGTGGAGGAAGAAGGGTCTATAGCCTCCTCCATATTTCCCTTTCATTTAATTCCTGTGGAGATGGGGGAGCATGATCGTGCAATGGCCTGGCTCGCCTTGATACATCTCATGCTGCGTACCTTTCTCAAATCTTCTAATATGGATGCGGATCTAATATCTAAGCTCCTCTCTACCACATCAAGTAGATTTCTTGATCTGGCTGTCGCTTCCTTAACCCAAAGTGATGAGCTTACCATGGAGCTCATGTCCCTTAACCCCTACTTCCCTGAGGTTTTTGAGAGATTCATTAGCACCTTGATGCGTAAGGATGCCGTCATAGGGGAGACTAGATGGGTTAGTATAAAGGATCCTCGTGAGGCTTACAGTTCTCTCTATAGGGAGTGATCGTTCCCTACTTCGGCCGGATTAGAGTCTGTGCTGGGTGGAACATCTTCTTTCAATAACTTAAGGACGAATACTGGCTGCTTAAACAGGGACGGGTGTATCTGAGGTGAATAGAAC
>JAVALV010000083.1:0-5559 GCA_032159055.1 Thermoproteota archaeon
GAGGGATTTTATGTACTCGACAAGCCTGGATGGGATACTCATGGGCTTCCCATAGAGGTTATGACAGAAAAGTCCTTAGGGTTTTCATCTAAAAAAGATATAGAAGAGTATGGTATAGATAAATTTGTTAAAAAATGTAGGGAACTTGCCACTAAGAATCTTAAATCTATGACTAATCATTTCAAGGAATTTGCGGTATCGATGGATTGGGACAATCCTTACAGAACTTATGAGAGGGATTACATAGAAAGCGCATGGTGGGGCGTGAAGAAGATTTGGGAAAATAATAGGCTATATCAGGGAAAAAGACCTGTCCATTGGTGTCCTAGATGTGAAACCGTTCTCTCTGATTACGAAGTCAGTGAAAACTATAAGGATATAATGGATCCCTCTATCTACGTCAAATTTAAGGTCTTAGGAAAGGAAAGGGAATACCTCCTCATATGGACGACAACTCCGTGGACCTTACCAGGGAATGTGGCCGTCATGGTTCATCCTGAAGAGAAATACGTCAGGGTAAGAGTAGGTGAGGATGTACTAATACTTGCGAGAGCTAGGCTAGAGAAAGTTATGAAAGAGGCCGGTGTAGAGGATTATAGCATACTAGAAGAGTTTAAGGGAAGAGATCTTGACGGAGTGAGGTATGAACATCCACTAGAGGATCTGATAGAAGTTCAGAAGGATCTAAGAGAGGTTCATAAGGTTGTGCTCAGCGAAGAATTCGTTACCATGGAAGAGGGAAGCGGGTGTGTGCATAGCGCTCCTGGCCATGGAAAGGAAGATTTTGAGGTTGGAAGGAAGTACAATCTCCCAGTAGTTAGCCCAGTTGATGAGAGAGGTAGATTCACTAAGGAGGCTGGAAAATATGAAGGTCTCCAAGTAAGGGAAGCTAATTCAGTTATAATAGAAGACCTAAGGGAGAGAGGCGCTCTCTTTTATCAAGGAACGATCATACATAAATATCCTGTCTGCTGGAGATGCGATACTCCCTTAATAATAAGAACAACAACTCAGTGGTTTGTTAGATTAACCGATTTGAGAGAGAAACTACTAAAGGAGAGTGGTAAAGCTAAATGGATCCCTAGATGGGGAGGGGAAAGACGGTTTAGAGATTGGCTACTTGGTCTGGAGGATTGGATAATCTCTAGGCAGAGGTATTGGGGTATTCCACTGCCCATTTGGAAATGCGACAGGTGCGGGAATATAGAGGTAATAGGTTCAGCTAAGGAATTAGAGGAAAAATCAGGCACCCATCTAGAGGATCTCCACAGACCTTGGGTGGATGAAGTGACTTGGAAGTGTCCTAGGTGCGGAGGGACCATGAGAAGGATACCGGATATAATGGACGTCTGGTATGATTCGGGCATATCATTCTTCGCCAGCTTAGGTTACCCATATAAGAATGAAAGGATGTTTAATGAGATATTTCCTGTAGATTTCATAACGGAGGGGCATGATCAGGTAAGGGGATGGTTCTTCTCCCTTCTTAGAATGGGAACACTTCTCTTTGATAGTGTACCCTACAAGTCAGTCTTAATGCATGGTTTTATGCTAGATGAAAAAGGAAGGGAAATGCACAAGAGACTAGGAAACTATGTGCCTCCCCCTGATATAATTAAAAAGGCATCAAGGGATTCATTCAGATTCTTCGTACTTACCAAGGTTCCATGGCAGGATTTAAGGTTCTCATGGAGGGGATTAGAGGAAATTCAGAGGAAGCTATCGATAATATGGAATATATACGTATTTGCAACTACATACCTTAGAAATAGGGAAATTGGAGCGCTTCCCCCTCTGAGCGATCTAGATCCAGTTAATAGATGGGTGCTCTCTAGACTTAACTCCATGAAAAAAGCAGTCAGGGAATACATGAATGAATATCATATACATATGGCGAGCAGTGAGGTCTTAAGCTTCCTGTTAGACGATATAAGTCATTTGTACCTCAGGTTAGCTCGAAGGAAACTGAGATCTAAAGATAAAGTGACCTCTGATCTATGGTCCAGGGTCCTTTATCATGTTTTGAAGGAATCGCTACCTTACTTATCTTTATTCGCTCCATTGATGGCAGAGAAGATATATCAGGAATCTTTCAGGCAAGATGCTGATCCTGAGAGCATAAATTTCGTTTTGCTTAGTCCTCATAGATCCGAATTTATAGATGAAGAGTTAGAGGGTATGATGAATTACGTAAGAGAAATTGTGAGCTCTTCTGGGTTTGCTAGATCTAACGCAGGGATTAAGAAGAGACAGCCTCTAAAAGAAATGATTATAGTATCTAGCGATCCTATGACCGTGAAAGCTGTTGACTCCTTGAAGGATGTGCTATTAATTGAAGCCAATGTCAGGGAAGTAAAGATTGGAGAGCAGCCAATTGATGGAAGCTGGTCAGAAGCTAGCTTTAGTACAGGTAAGGTATTCTTGAATCTAGAAATGGGTGAGGAGGAAATTTTAGCAGGTTTGGCTAGAGAGGTTACTAGGAGAATACAATCAATGAGAAAGGAGCTAGGCCTAACTATAGGAGTAGAGAGAATAGAGATCTACATAAGAGGGAACAATGCTGTACACAATGCTGTTAAATTGTTTTACGATGATATACTATGGGATTCGGATGCCAATTTCATAAAGGTTGTGAAGAGCGATGAAGAGGTGCCTAGCAACTCCTTTGGAAAGGAATGGGAAATAGATAATGAGAAGGTGTTCATATGGATAAAGAAAGTGAAGTAAGAGTCCATGGATGGGTCAGCGAAATCAGGGATTTGGGGAGAGTTAGGTTTATAGTCTTAAGAAACTGGAATGAGAAAATACAGCTAACACTGAAGAAAGGTGTTACATCGGATGATCTATTTGATGTAACTGATAGTTTAACTCAGGAATCTGTTATAGAAGCTATTGGCAAGGAAGTAAAGGAAAAGATAGCTAAATCTGTCGATAGAGAGGTGTTACCTAGAGCAATCAGAGTTCATTCCATATCTCAACCTAAACTCCCTTTAGATCCAAATTGGAAGGTCCCTGCTTTACTACCTACTAGGCTAGATAATAGACCCTTGGATCTCAGAAGGCCGAAAATACAGGCTATATTCAAGATAGAGTCTTCTCTTATTGCTGGAATGGAAGAATGGTTGAGAAACAATGACTTTCTGAGGGTATTTACTCCTGCTATAATAGGAGCTGCTAGCGAAAGCGGAGCAGAAGTGTTCAAGGTTCATTACTTCGATAGAGATGCTTATTTAAGGCAGGATCCACAGCTTCATAGACAACTAACTATATTAGGAGGCTTTGAGAGAATATATGACTTAGGAGTTAATTGGAGAGCGGAGCTCAGCCATACTCCAAGGCATTTAAGCGAATTTAGATCAATGGCTGTGGAGCTGGCTTTTATAGAGAATGAGCAAGATACTATGAGAATAGAAGAGGAACTCATTAAGGCTGGAATAGGGAAGGTCATTGAAGAGAGAGAGAAAGAATTAGAACTTCTTGGTATCGAGCTAAGCCTACCTAGAACGCCTTTTCCTGAGCTGAGATTCCCTCAAATATATGAAATACTAGAGGAAATGGGAAAGAAGATAGAGTACGGAGAAGATTACGATACAGAATCAGAAAGGCTCCTCTGGGAATATGTTAAACAGGAATACGATACGGATTTCTTTTTCGTGAATAGGTTTCCCTTCAAAGCAAAACCTTTCTATGTAATGAGAGAGGATGACATGTGGGCTAGAAGTGTAGATTTAATATACAAAGGTTTAGAGCTTAGCTCTGGCGGCCAGAGGGAGCATAGATATGATGTATTAATCTCTCAGATTATAGAGAAGGGTCTAAATCCGAAGAACTTAGAATGGTTCACTAGATTTTTCTCTTACGGAGCGCCTCCCCATGGAGGATTCGCTATAGGAATAGAGAGGTTGATCATGAAACTGCTTAACCTAGATAATATAAAAGAGGCAGCTCTCTTCCCCAGAGACCCTGAAAGGGTACTGCCTTAAATTCAGGAATAAAAATTCGGCGATAGCCGTCCAAACATAAAAATAGGTTCTCGATATGAGAAGTCTGACATGTGGAAAAGAAGAGTTCTTGCAATAATAGCAGCGTTACTAGTACTGCTTATTGGATTTCCGAGGACCTTAGCACAGCCTGCAGGCTATATTAAGTATTATGGTGATGTACTCATCCCTAATAAGAATAGTTCCTCTCAACTAGAGGCCTTAGAGGCCGAAACATATAGGATTTACATATTAGCTAAGATAAGTGGAAATGGCTTATTTAATTTAATAAAGCATAATTCTACATTTAATGCCGTACTAATTAATGGAACTAATGTAACATTTGTTCTCAGGAAGTCGTCTTCCATATACCAGCCAGCCAGGCATGTAAATACTTCTAGGACCTCTAATCTGACGAAGTATGGGCTAGCAGGTCCTTTCTTAGTTAGAATTTCCCAAGGAAAGATACTAGAGGTCTCTAAGATATCGAATTCTGTCCCTCAAATAGAGCTTATAGAAGCGAAAGTCGGCGAAGAAGCCCGAGCCTTAATAGAGGGGAAGAACGCATCTGGCTTCTGGTATGATGGTCTTAATGGATGGGTTTTTCACCTGAACTGGACACAGCCCGGAAATTTATCGGCCATTATAATTCATAAAAACGGTACAATAGTACCCTTCCGTGCAGTTTTACATGCTTTAGATAGGGATATATCATTTAACATGAGCGGCAGTCCATACAAGTGGGTACATATATTTATATCTAATGGCTCAATAGAGCTCGATGCCAGAAGCATTACTCTACCAGCCGTTAAACAGGTGGATATGCTACCAATAGGGGAATTCTTTGGTTTCTATAAGTATAATTCTAGCGTCTTTCTCATACATGAGACCAAGCCAAGGCATCTTTTATATAATATAGTTACGCCTGAAAAATGCAGGACTTGCATCATTGGAGGAACAACTTACGTAGTAGATACTAGTTTCAAGTTGAATATAAAGTTAGATATGCCGAGCGAAGGTATTGGTGGTTCTTCCATCCCTCTGACAGTATACTTGCCTGAAAATGTAACCAACGCAACCCTCTATGTTCCTGGAAAGAGAGCCGTAATATTAAATAGACTAGAAGTACCCTATCGTCTGACGCTACCTCTCCCTCCCGTCAATGCCGGCAGTATGGGTTACGTTTATCTCACCGCATATTCCAGTAATGGAGTATATGGTTTAAGGGAAAGTCTGAAAATTATTAAAGCGTATGAAGCTAGATTGCTAAATGAAACTCGCATTTTCTTAGTTGGAGGCAGGGGTAACTTACACGTGTCGGTTGCGAACTTTGCGGCGGAGCCAATATCTCTAACTGATGCCCAAATGAACCTAACGACAAAGAAAGGAGAAGTATTATCTCTCAAATTTCCTCTCTCCATGAATTTACGAAGTAACAGCTCACAGAGAATAATCCTACCCTTAAATCTTCCTACAGGAGATTACGAAGCTACACTTTCATTAGATATAAGGGACCGTCTTGGACATATGACTACAATATATATAGGAGAGATATCGATTGTATCAACGGAAAGAGATC
>JAVALV010000084.1:0-3012 GCA_032159055.1 Thermoproteota archaeon
TGAGAGGGAGGCTACAGCATCGGCATACCTTATCAGATCCATCCTGAATGGCTGCAGGAGACCTAGCAAGGGACTTCTCTCATCAAAAACCCTTTTAATGATGCCTAAACTAGATCCAACTGCAATTAAACGACCTTTAGGATGTAAAGAGGCCAGAAGATCCCATGTTCCCTCAGGAAGCCTCTGAAACTCATCGATCACAGCAGTTTCGCCCGAGGAAAGGACTTTAATAGCTTCATTCAAGGCTTCCGATAGTTCTACCCTTCTAATACCATCAGACTCCATTATAGCATCTCTGGATCTAGTTACCGTGATGTACAAGTTCCAGTTCAAGTATCTCCTGATTATGAAGGATTTACCTACCTTTCTTCTCCCATAGACTAGAAGCCATCCCCTAGAGGACCTTAACTGCCCTATCTCCCTCCTCTCTATTACAACCATAATATTCTATACAGAATATTCCCACTAGAATAAAAAGTTGATTATGGTGAAGCTAGGCTTAAGTGAGTGATATTACCAGCTGGATAGAAAGCTGTGTGCCTGTATAACGATAGCTTATTGTAAAAGTTTTTAAATGAACGATTTATCATATATTAGGTGAATGTATGGGGGAGGAATTCAAGCTACTACCCTTATGCCACCCAAATGCTAGGGAAATGACTATGATCTGGGTCTGTAGCGGTGCAGCTAACGTAGGTAAGATAGCTCATGAAGTAGGAGTGAGATTAACTAAGGAGGGCTATGGGAGGCTTTGCTGTGTAACAGCTATAGCAGCTGGATCAAAGTTGCATGAGGGTATCGCTAAAAACGCCAAAAGGAATTTGGTGATAAATGGATGCGCCAATAGGTGTGCCTCCAAAGTACTCGAGAACGTAGGTGCTAGAGTTGATTATAAAATAGATATATCTCAATTCTTAAGGAAAATGCCTACTCTCGACTTCTATGAGGGAGATATAGAGAAAATAACTGAATTCATAATAAACGATGCCCATCTAGAGAGAAACTCCGTCGAATAACTCTTAAGAGCGATGAATCTCCTGATAATTTACTCCCGCTAAGAAGAGAGAAAACAGTTCTTGTAATTTCCTGTGCAGGTCATTTCAGCTCAGGGAAGCCTTTCAAACCTTGATCAGGAATCTCGGATGGGATATATGAAACCTTTCTTCTAGGGCTTTTGATTGTAAGAGCTAAATGACATCCAACTTTTAACTTTGATAATGGCTCCGATGGATTCGGCGGTCATGGAATGCCCTACTTCTCTGCCTTCACTTCTTCGATCACTCTCAAGAGATCCTCAACCAGTTTAGTGAAGAGCTCTGCTCCTCTTTCCGGTGAAGCAGTGGTTTGAACTCCGAAGACACCGGAATCAGACATCTCATGCGTGTAGGTGAAGAGGAACACGTCCCGCTCGAAGGACCCCCTCGGCTTCTCATCCACTAGCCTCTCTCGATTGACGAATTCAGGATGAATGTGCATGTCCAGCGAGGTCTCTGCAGCCGCTGCATGCCCTCTCTCATCTGGTTTGAACATCTCCTCTAAGGTCTTCGAGCTAGACGTCCACCACTGATATATATGGACCCTTACCCCCAGCTCCTCCCTGGCCCTCCTAGATACTATCTGGAGGGCTGGGAGGTTGCCCCCATGCCCGTTCACGATGAGCACCTTTTTAACTCCCCACTTGGTTAAAGATCTCAATACATCGAGGACATACTCCTCCAAGGCCCGCTCGCTCACCGTTACTGTTCCAGGAAAGTGCATGTGGTGAAAGCTCACGCCGAATGGTATTACGGGAAGGGATATCACTCCTGATCTAGCAGCTGCCTCCTCAGCTAATGACTGGGCTATCAGCATATCGGTTCCAAGCGGATTGGCGGGACCGTGCTGTTCCACGGAACCGATCGGAAGGAGCACCAAATCGCTCTTGGAGAAGTAATCATCAGCCTCCTCATAGGTCATACCATGAAGTAAGTGCTTGACCATAGAGCTATCCCCAGTCGAATCCTATTAAAGGTCTTCCTAGGCGCTGGAAGGCCTATTGTTCCGTTCCATCTATTCCATCTTATCTTTATTTTTCCTATATCGTACTGGATTTCACGCAACAAATTGGGATGAGCTAAATGCTTAAGTTAAAAGATGGTTTCGGATGTGAGGGATCCGTCTGTTACTGACATGGATCATCCCCATGGAGCTGGGGATATCCAGAATTCCAACGAGGAAGGAGGATTTGGACGTTCTCAGGAGCATGGGAGTTAAAGGAATTGTTTGTCTCGCCATGGAAAGGGAAATAGTACCCTTCTGGGGTGATGTCTATACTTATGAGAGGGAGATAGTGGAGAGGGATATGGAGTTCTTTTTCCTCCCTACATTGCCGAGGAAGGCGCCTCCCATAGATTTAACGCTTGAAGTCCTGAAATGGATGAGCTCTAGGATAAATTCAGGGAGACCTATCACGGTTCATTGCTTCGCCGGCGTAGGAAGGGCAGGTACCTTAGCCGCTGCCTATCTGATATTTTCGAGGGGAATGTCCGCTAGGGCTGCCATGGAGAAGGTGAGGAGAATTAGGCCGGGAGCTATAGAAAGTTACGAACAGGAAGAAGCCCTCAGAACCCTGGCTGCCGCTCTGACAGCTACGCTCATCGGCGGGATACCCTTCAATCTCATACTGAAACCCATATCAACGAAGAGACCCGGAGTCCTGAGGAGAGTCCTAATAAATGCCAGATCCTTGCTTAAAAAGGCGGGACTATGATCCAACTTAGTGGGGATGTTATAATCTAACCGAACTGATCTGATTTATTTGGTTTATGTATATGATATAGAAAATAAAAACATGGGGGAGATATGACCCTTTAAGAAACGATGACAGGAGGGAGTTCAACTCCCCGCCTTCCCCTGCTGTTTCATCTCCTTTATTGCCTCTATTATCGCCGGAATTACCTCCTTATAATCGCCAACTATTCCATAATCAGCACTCTCGAATATGGGGGCATCTGGATCTATGTTTATGGCTAC
>JAVALV010000085.1:0-6920 GCA_032159055.1 Thermoproteota archaeon
CCTTTCTTCTCCCAAGCAGCTATCTCCCTATACAACTCCCTCACCTCCTTCTGGGGCTGGGCGCTGGCTAACACTATAGGCACCAACAGCAGAACAACGAGGATCGCAGGCAATGCTCCTTTGGCATGGGAACTCATTTCCTCAGTCACCGACCCTGAGAAAAATTTCATAACTATAATGGTGCGCATCCCAGTTAAGTTAGGGCAAGCAACGTTTTATTTAAAAAGTATCACATCTCCCGGTGCTCCTGCATGAGGATAGTGGTGACGGGAGGGGCTGGCTTCCTAGGGAGCCACCTGGTCGATGCCCTCATGGATGACGGGAATGAGCTAATCGTCATAGATAACCTGAGCACTGGAAATATAGCAAACATAAAAAGGCATGTAAGCTCTCAGGAGAGGTTCTCGTTCATAGAAGCTGATCTTAAGGATTCGCATTGGACTAGCCACATGAAGGGAGTCGACGCTGTCTTCCACTACGCTGCAAATCCGGATGTCAGATCCAGCTCGGTGGATCCTAGAAAGCATTTCGAGGAAAATTTGGTGTCGACCTTCAACCTGCTAGAAGCAGTGAGGCGCTACGATATCGATTACATCGTGTTCGCTAGCTCCAGCACGGTCTATGGGGAGGCCAGGGAGATCCCCACTCCGGAGTCCTATCATCCCCTCGAGCCCATCAGCATCTACGGGGCCTGTAAGCTCTCATCTGAGAACCTGATCTCCACCTATTCGAGGCTCTACGGGGTGAGGTCCCTCATCCTCAGGTACGCCAATGTGGTCGGGAGGAGGAGCACCCACGGTATCATATTCGATTTCATAAGGAAGCTCAAGCTCAATCCGAGGGAGCTTGAGATACTAGGGGATGGAAAGCAGAAGAAGAGCTACCTTCACGTCGATGATGCCGTCAGCGCCACACTTCATCTCTTCCGCATAATGAGGGATGGTTACATCCGTAACGACGTTTATAACGTGGGCAATGACGATTGGATCTCGGTTAGGGAGATAGCTAGAATTGTAACGGAGGAAATGGATCTAGGCGATGTCAAGTTCGTTTTCAGGGAAAGAGAGCCAGAAGGAAGGGGATGGCCTGGAGATGTGAAGTACATGCTGCTTAGCATAACTAAGCTAAAGGGGACTGGCTGGTCGCCCGAACTAAGCTCGGCCGAGGCTGTAAGGAGGGCATCCAAGGAGCTTATTCAGGGCTTTAGGTAATTAGAGGGAATGGAGGGGGAGGAAATAACTTGCTTTACTTACTCCCTCCTCTTCTTATTCTCCCCTCTAATCTCACCGTCAGCTGCTTCCTCCCTCTTCTTCCTTTCCTTCCTCCTTAATCTCCTTTTCATCTTCCAGCTTCTTGAGTTCCTCCTCCAATTCCTTCTCTATCTCCTCTATGGGCTTGGGAGGCGGGGTTGTAGCGAGGGTGTAGCCTATCCACCCAAGTATGCCGAAGACGCCTATCACGGCTACTGAGCCGGTCAGCTTCAGGAGCAGGATATCGTAGACGGTGAAGAATACTAGCCATAGGTAAACTAGGATCACAGCTACGCTTACGAGGAGCAACGATCCTCCAACAACCTGATCTCTACTCACCGTATCATCACCTTTCTTCAATTCTTGAATTTTTCTGATGCTTAGCGGATGGATTATATATTATAAATTTTAATGAGAAATAAAGAGATTGCTGAGAGCACCGAGATGACGCTAAGTACTGGGCAGGGAGGGAACACGAATTAGGGGACTACGCTACTATTAGATCTAATATAACTCACTCACTCGATCGATCTATATCTTCTAAAAGGTGGAGCTATTTTTCTAAGATAATTAATCAATTTATGATCACGCAATCCCTTAATCTCTACCCTGTTAATCTAGAGAAGAAGTACAGTTGATCCTAGAGTAAGAAAGCCTCGCTATCATTACTAAAAATTTCGAAAGCATGTTTATATTCATGCTATTTAGGGATCAGACCTCTCTCCCTAGGATTAGCTCAACATTTTCCTCTCTCGCTAGCTCCCTGAGTCTCCTCGCAACTTCCTTGTTCACAGTCTGAACTATTAGAAGCTTTTTAGGTTCCTTACCATAGAGATCCTTTATCTTTCTCGCCTTTCTAAGCAATTTCCCAACCTCCTCATCCGCAGATCTAGCATATGCCGTGACCTCCCCCACTATGAGTGGCTCCTCTAGGAAGAGATCGATCTCTTCCCCGTTAATAACAGCCTGTCTGAGTTCCGCTCCATCAGGTATCTCGCCAGACCTTCGCATCCTATCGGACAGGAACCTCCTGACGAATTCCTCGAAGGTCATTCCAGCGAACTTGCTGAGTTCACCGAAGGCGTACATTATCGATGCGCTTAGCCCCTCATACATCTTGTCCACCCTCTTCTCAAGGCGCCTCTGCTGAACTTGGAGATCCTTTATGGTTGCGAGCATTTGATTGAAGTCCTCTCTGAGCTTGGTCTGCTCCTCCTTCAGGGCCTTTATCTCCTGCCATATTTTCGTCTGTTCCTCCTTGATGCCCTTTATCTCCTCCCAGATCTTGGTCTGCTCCTCCTTCAGGGCCTTTATCTCCTCCAATAGAGCCTTCATCTGGAAGGAGAAGGACAGTTCCGGGTATATCTCAATTATCTTCTCCACAAGTTTCCGGGCTATCTTGGGATTCTCCTCCAGTTCCTTTACTAGTCCCTCCACGATGGACATTTCATGGGATATGCCTTCACACTGATAAAAATATGCCTGCTATGCCGTAGTGAAGCAAGGTTTATAGCGACATTCGTCCGCTCATGCGGTGAGAAGCCCGGAGCTAATGAACGGGTCTACATTTTCAGGGAGTAAGGAGACATCATTCGTAGATGATCGTCTCCCTTGGCGTCCCACTTGCTGAGCCTGCGTCTGATACTCCTGCTGGCCTTCCTCCCAGTCCTCTCCTTTATACCTTTCAGATCCTCCAGGATAATGCTGTAGCTGAGAGATACCAGCTCCCTGACTATGCTAGTGGTCAGCTCCCTCTCTAAATGCATATTCGTTGCGGAAAAATGCTCGCTAGCTAGGGCATCTCTTCTCAGAGCTGCAATTCAGGAAATGGAGGATATAAAAGGGAAGGACAGTAAGATAAAGCGCTATTCTGAGAACTCTGAAGCTGACCAGTAGAACGCGCATAAAGTTTCCTTTAATCCACGCTTAGTCTCCTATCCCAGATTTCCTCGTTTTCTAGATCTCCACCCACTTTTTGATGAATCTCTTATACCACTTAAGCTCCTTAGGAGTCACAAGATGTATCTGAAAGGGATGATACTCGCCTAAAGCTTTGTTTATTTTCGTTAATATCTCGTTTCTATTCCCAATAGAATCCATGACTACGAGTAAATCTATATCCGAGGCCATAGTATGCTTTCCCTCGACCACTGAACCAAATACTATGACCCTCCCTCCAGTTAATTCTTTAACAAGTCTTGCGTATTGTAAATAGTCCTTAAAGTACTTCTTCCTCTCATTTGCTATCCTTATTAGCTCATCAAAGTAAATCTCAATCATAATCTAGCAACCTCCTTACTTTATACGCAAATTCGATGAGTTCCTTGACCTCCTCCTCATAGAATTCCCTTAAGTAGTATCTCGAAGTTATGTAGACGTCGGACAGCTTCGTCAGCATTCCTATATTTTCCTTAACGAATTTTTCAATTTCCTCTCCTCTGAAGACCCTTGAAATTTCCCTAAAAAGTGTTACTATGTTATGGGTTCTCGGAAATTCTCCAACCATCTCAAGGAGTTTCGTTTTCGCATATAGTTGAACCGCCTGTTCAACGTTGAAGGCCGCTATGTCGTATCTATTCTTTTCAAAATTATATAAAGCTGTATCGAGAAAAGCATCTGCTCTTTCCTTAAATCTCTTTATATCTTCTTCCCTCATTCCAACACACCTAAATCCTACATTACTTTAAGTAGTCGCTTTTCCATTTTGCATTCTATTCAAGCAGTTTCACTGCGTTTCCTTATGCAATTTGTCTCCTGTCTTATAAATAAATTTTGATATCTTACATCCTTGACGCGCGCGAGACTGATGAGGCCCAAGTCCATCGTGAGGGTAGATCTAAATCGGAAGATATTTACTCATTTCCTCCTTGAAAAGCTCGTGGTGGACTCCTAACTGTTTAAGCTTGGAAATATAGTAACAAGGTAAGATCGATGTACTCGATGTTCAATAATCAGATATGATGAAAGAAGGACCTCTCTTCATCCAACTTCTTGAGGAGCTTTTCATCTGCTGTGTATAGGTGAGCTTTCAGCATCTTAGCGAGAGCCACGTAGCTCGAGTCGTAAACAGAGATCCCCTTCCTTAGGGATAGTCTAGCCACTTCATCAGTGTATTCCTCATCTGATAGGTCATATATCTCGAAGCCGTAGAGCGAGAGACTCCGAGCTATTTCACCTAATTGCTCCTCAGTATCTCCTCACTGCTATACTTCAGGCATTCAAGACCTCGAAATTGAGGATACTAGGGGTCGAAATCTGAACCACGCCATTAAGATAATCATCCCTCAGCTTCAATGCCTGTCCCCTGTCCTTCCCAAGCAGATACTACTTAGCTACGACGGATGATCTGGAATTACCCTCCTGACCATTTAAGCTCCCTCCACTTTCTGATCTCCTTTACACTGGAGAAGTCCTCATCGGGCTTTATTAGGTACCTCTCATTTAACAATAGAGCCCTAGCTAGGTCTCTCCTCTCTAAATTCTTTAACTCCCTCTCGCGCGCGAACCAGGAGGCGCGCGCCGCGGCCCAACGGTCAGCCCCAAGGTCACGACCGGAGGGACTACAGGCAAGGTTGAAGCGGAGGGGAGGACTTACCTGTGGGGACTGGCGTTAATAGGGGGTCCTGATACTGTTGCTCGGGGTGCTCCTCTTGGTGAGGTACAGGAGATCCGGCACCGATCGACGTGAGTCCAGATAGTAGCACCCAGCCTCTGGATATCTTTTATCCTGCTGGTGATGGGAGGCATATGTACTTCAAGGGTATCGAGATGAGGAGGAAGTACCGATCATCGCTAGGGAGGACAGTTAGGCAGGCAGTTGGTTGACATCCACGACTCGGCGCTCTAGCCGGGGATCGCGCGTTCCAATAGGTATAGTAGGGATATCCTTAACTAAGGTTTTATGTAAGAATGTCTCGATGGAGGTCAAGACCAGCTTCGTAATCCCGGAGGACCTTTACAGGGAGTTGAAGAAGCGGGCCCTAGAGGAGGGCAGGAGCATGAAGGATGTACTTATAGATGCCCTCCTTAACTATCTGAGTTCAGATACCTCTGGTGGCAGGAAGAGGAAGGAGCTGGTAGATCTAATCCTAAGACCCATAGAAGGAGCAGGTCCCGATGATCTGAGGGAGTATGAGTACGAAGATCTCGGTGATTGAATTGAGAGCTTTCGTGGACACCGAACTCTGGAGTCTCGCCAAGAAGAGACCTGTGAGATCCAGATTCAAATCGGAGGAAGAGTTCAACCTAGCAATGGAGGTCCACGAGAGGGCCGTGAAGTTCTTCAAAGAAGTATTTCCGTCGCTAGATGTTTACATCTCCCACCACCAACTGATGGAGATATTCCATGTCATGGCGTTCCGGGGGCTCAGGGTACCATTGCGGGAGGCTTTAGCCATCGTAGAGCGGATAATGGAGGATGAATCGATCGTTAAGGTGCCCGTAACCGCCGATGTGGTCAGAGAAGCCCTAAAGGAGAGCTCCGAGACCCGCATTCACGTGTGGGACTTCCTCTGCTTCTTGCCGGTCAGGAGGTTCGTGGACATTGCGTATTCATCCGATCCTCACTTCAGGATCATAGGGGAAAGGTACGGCGTAGAGGTGGTCAACCCGGTCGGTCGATGGATGGGTCCCTGAGGCAGTAAGTAGCGAAGCATTAGGGCGAGTCCTCCATTCAGAATCCCAAACGGTAGTCCTCGCTATATGTCCCCCTGGATCTTTCTCAAGCTCTGATATTGAATGAGTGTAGGCTTGAATCCGGTTTTCTTGATGAGCAAGGCTTTTAAGGCGAATTCTGCTGCCTGCTGAGAGTTAAGGCGGCAAAGTCATAGTATCCGCCGTCCAAATCTCTCCTAGCTACTTTCAGGAACCTCATAGCTTTTTCCATCCATCTCCTGTATATCTTTTCCACAGAGGAGAGGGACAGGTGTTCTTAAAAAGATCTGGTTATTGAGTCAAAAGATACAATACTTCAGTCGGAACTGTCTAAAGGATGACTAGAGTCAGAGAATTTAACAATCGTGAGTCAGAATAATCGCTTGCTAGCTATACGATCTCCTATTGGAGATTCGAGGGCCTAAGCTGCCAATTTCACGTCTGCCTTAGCTGCCTCGACCAGAAAGGTACCTTTAGCTAGATCTTGTCGTATAAATATCCATTGCGCTCCTTGAACTTGAGGGTAAGTGTATATCAGTAAGTGCCCAAGATCGAAACCTAAAGCATCACCTGGGCAGGATCTCAGCTACGCACGCTACACTAGGCGAGTTATCATCATAACAGCTCCGAGTAGCATGAATATTGCCCCAACGATCTTAGCTAGTACCTTCTCGTTAACCTCGTTAGCGAACCTGGCGCTCACTATGCCACCAAATGCCGCGCTAGCACCTAATATCAATCCGGCAATGGGTCTCACACTCCTCTGTAGGGCATAGCCTATCATGCCCGAGCTTGCCGTAATGGCCATTATTAGGGTAGAAGTCCCTACCGCCAGGTGAATGGGAAAGCTTAGGACAAATACGAGTATGAGAAACACCATCGCTCCCCCTCCTGCACCGAAAATACCTGTCATAATACCAACAGCCAAGCCCGAGATGAAAACGGTGGCTATCCTCCGACTATTTGTCTTAAACTTCATTACCTTACCTATCTTTCCTAAGATCTCCCTCGATCCCT
>JAVALV010000086.1:0-7636 GCA_032159055.1 Thermoproteota archaeon
GCTCGAACTCATGAGAACTGTAGAGCATTATGTAAGGAAGAATGGGGTCAGGGCAATAGGCTTATGGTGATCTCGGGAATGATTATAGTATACCACTTCCTGAAATTCCCATGTCTTCGCTGACCGAAGGTTCATTGGCACCTGAGTTCTGCCTTCCTGACCAAGATAGTCAAGAAGTTTGTCTTGATCGGTTCAAGGGTAAGTGGCTCATTCTCTATTTCTATCCCAGAGATAACACGAGGGGATGTACCCAAGAGGCAATGGATTTCACCTCTTTGAGGAGGAAATTCGAGGAGTTAGGAGCTGTCATAGTCGGTATAAGCCCCGATTCCGTGGAAAGTCATAGAAGATTTAGGGAAAAACGTGGAATCGAGATCACACTCCTGAGTGATACTAGAAGGGAAGTTATAAGAAAATATGGTGCTTGGGGAAAGAAGAAATTAGCCGGTAGGGAGTATTTCGGTGTTATTAGGAGCACATTCATTATAGATCCGGAAGGAAGGATAAGAAAGATATGGAGAAAGGTGAGGGTAAAAGGACATGCTAAAGAGGTCTTGGAGGTTATTAAATCGCTAACATCCAATAAATCATAGCTTTCTAGCCACTAAGATGCAATTCTGAGCGCGTGCGCTCAAGATTTTCTTCTTTACACAATTTCTTGAACTAAGCTTTTTGTCCCACTTCTCCTGAACCTTTTCCTCCTGTAATAGTATCCGAGAATCATTTTCTTCTGCTCCGTCTCAAAAATCACTAGCGCGAAGTCAGCGAGTACAGTAACGTTGTCCTCATTCACGTCGATTGGAATCCACGATCTTGCTTCATACGGTTCAACATCCTTGAAAAACGTTAGGTAAATAGTTAGCCTCCTCCCCTTTTGTCAAGCTTTATCCTTCGCTTGAGAAGCTAGCCTCCAGCCTGAGTTCACTGTCTTCCAATAATGCTTGTGCGCCCAAGACCAACCTCAAACCAGTCCTTGTGCGTGGCAATTTTTATGAAAGTCAATCCAGCACGCCACAGGCGGCCATCAAGCCAGATGAGAACATTCCATTCTCTTTCGATTGCTGTTGATTATATGTCTTGGTGTGGCATGAATGGAGAACTAGTAGGTTTAACCTCATGCCAGGTCCATACTGCGAGACCTCATATACGTCCCTCGCCAGCTTTATATAATCTACACATCACATACACACATATGAAGAATATATCTCTGAGGGATGAGGTCTACGAGGAACTATCGAGGCTGAAGAGGGAGGGGGAATCCTTCTCCGACGTGATACTGAGGCTCCTTAGGAAGAACAGGGAGAGATCACTTGAGATACTGAGGAGATATGCCGGGAAGTTGAAAGATTCTGGCATAGAAGAGATAATCATGGAGGAGAGAGCGAGGTTCAGGGTGAGGGACTTTGATCTTTGATACATCAACCATACTGCAGGTCCTGAAGGACGAGGGATTTGTCAGCAAACTGGAGGAGATAGGGATCGGGGAGATCGCTGTCACATCGATAACTGCATACGAGCTACTCAGGGGGGCAGCTTACCTAGCTAGGAGGGGGAGCGAGAAGGAGCTGAGGGTAATAGTTCGCATGCTGTCCGAGCTGCCGGTGATCCCGTTCGCCTACGATGATGCGAGGGTCGCCTCCCTTCTATGGTCGAAGCTCAGGGAGAGGGGAACCCCTGTAAGCGATGCGGACATATTAATAGCCTCCATCGCTTTAAGGCTTGAGGAAGCTCTGGTTTCTTTGGATGAGGACTTTCAGAAGATAAAGGAAGTGGAACCAAGCTTGGAGCTTGTGTTGTTGAGGTCATGAAATACGAAGATCTCACGCAGCGAACTTAGCTAGATCGAAAAACCTCCTTAGCGAATTCCTCGCTACAACTCTCTCAACGAGTCTCTCATCATCTATAATTAATGGAAGATCTCCTCCCACAGCTGCCGGCGCATAGGATGCACCATAAAGGGTAACACCATTACAGCCAATTATAAGGAGCTCTCTGGCTTTCACGCGCGGGTAGCGTCTCAGGTTTCAGCCCCCTCTCTTCAATGGGTGGATCGTAAGACAGGCCGGGCACAGAGCAAAACAGCCTGGAGGTTCCCTACCCAATACGGGATCCCCACCAGTGTAGGGCCATGGCAGCTGCTGAATATTCCCTTACATTATCGTATGTTGGAATCCCCGCGGCTTCAATGATCCTCCTTTTCTCCCTAGTGTATTTGCCTCCTGCTGCGAATACAAGCATGGGCTTTCCCTTACTATCAAAATGAGCTAGCATTTCTGCGAAATCATCCTCTAACGGAGAATCTTGGAACACAACGAATACCCCTATCAAACCCACTTCCCTCCTATCTAGATCAGCGAGGATCTTCATTGCTTTCAGGTAGTCCTCGGCTGAGGCACTACCGGTCAGATCCAATACGAAATCTCCCACTAAAGCATATGGAGGGAGGCTATTCCTCAACCTCTCTCTTGAATCTTCACTCAGTTTCGCTAGAGGGACCTTCCTAAGGCTAAGTTCATCAGCGGCCATAACACATGGCCCCGCACCATTAGTCACCATGACAGATCCCCCCACTGCTGGAGGCTGCTTCGCCAAGGCCTTTACAGCTGCGTATAGCTCACCGAATGAATCGACTATCAGAGCCCCAGCCTGCCTTAAAGCAGCTGTTGCAACCTCGTGCCTCGCTACCATTCTGCCAGTATGGGATACAGCTGCCGTAGCTCCTTTTTCAGTTTTGCTGGCCTTATATACCACTACAGGTTTTCCACATTTCCTTATGGAATTCAAGAGCTCCCTTCCCCTAGTAAAGCTCTCAATGTAAACTCCTATGACCTTCGTCCTCTCATCATCTGCCAAGTAGCCTATGATGTCTGCCTCATCCACATCTGCCCTGTTCCCCAAGCTCGTCATCTTGCTTACACCTAGCGAGTCCTCAGCCGCCCAGTCCAAGAAGGTTGCGCCAAAAGTCCCACTCTGACTTAGAAATGCAGCAGGTCCAGGACCAGGTCTTCCCATCCTCTCATGAGGCTGAAAAGATGTATCTACTCTGGAATAGCCATCAAACACGCCTATGCAATTAGGTCCAATTACCCTAATCCCATTCTCCCTAGCTATCCGGACCACCTCATCCTCCAGCTCCTTTCCCTGCGGACCAGCCTCCCCAAAGCCGCCAGATATTATGACTACCGCCTTAACCCCTTTCTTAGCGCACTGCCTCATCGCCTCCGGAACAACCGGAGCGGGCAGCGTTATCACGGCCAGATCCACCTCTCCCGGGATGTCTAATATTGAGGGGTATGCCCTCAAATTCAATATCTCTTCAGCTTTCGGATTTACTGGATAGATCTTACCGGAATATCCTGTCATAATAAGGCTTCTGAGAGATTCATGACCTATCTTCCCAGGCCTCGAAGAAGCGCCGATCACTGCCACGGCCCTAGGCTTGAAGAACCAATCTAGATCGGAAACAACTTCCATCCAATATCCCTCCCCTAATATTAGGGTAAAAATCATATCAAGTTTTGCGATACGCCTATGCTAAAACGAGCGCAATCTATCCGCCCACTCATTATCGAGCTATATGGGACTAATGGGAAAAAGTGATAATGGGATGAATTGGACCAGACGGGCTGAAAGTTAGTACTCAACCATCCTCTTCAATTTCTTTGCAGACCTTATCCAACCGGCTACTTGGTTTTTTGTGGGGAGTCTCCTCACTAGCTTCTTCTCATTCACCTTTAAGATAGCTTCATATAGGTTGTCCGGATTTCTCTTTGCAAGTTCCACTACAGTATCAACACCAGCCTGTTCTAATAAGTCTGAATACTCTTCCCCTACTCCAGGTATTCGAAATAGGTCTGCCCTGTTAACCCATTCTAGTACTTTCTTCTCAGATACTCCTAAACTCTTAGCCAGCCTCTTCCTTTCCGATCTCTTGGATGCCTTCTTCAGGAGATCGTTCACTGTCTTAATCCCCATTTCCTTTAGCTTTTTTGAATAGGTTCCTCCTATTCCCTCGATAGCCTCAATAGGATAAGTTAACTTTCTCCTAGGCATGATAACACCTACCCAGAAAATCCTACTTTTATTAAAAAGTTTCCCAAAGATTCCCGTCAAGGACTGTGAATATTTTTCATTTGAGCAGGATCACGTCAGTAGGTGGGATCGTAGTCCTCAGAATTAGCTATGATAGGGGTACCTTGCTAATCGAAGGCGTTAAAAAGCTACCTTACTGTAGATGGGATCCTAGATCAGGAAAGTTGAGGGCAATGGCCTATAGATATAGGGAGATTAGGGAACTGGTTCCTCAGGCCATCGATGATGTCATGAACCCACTACCCCCACCTGATCTAAAGGGAGCCGTTAAGCTCAAGCCTTTCCAGGAGGATGCATTTAATTCGTGGCTTAAGAGTAAGAGAGGAATAATAGTCCTCCCAACGGGAGCCGGCAAGACTTACATTGCTTTGAAGGCCATGGAAGTGCTGAAGGAACCTGCCCTGATAGTGGTACCAACGATCCCCCTACTAAATCAGTGGAGAGACCTCGTACAGTCCCTTTACGGGATTGAAGTAGGAATAATAGGCGGTGGTAAGGATATTCTAAAGCCTGTGACAGTCATTACCTATGACTCAGCCTACTTAAGGGCTGCTGACTTGGGAAACAGGTTCCAACTGATGATATTCGACGAAGTGCATCACTTGGCAGCCGAGGGCTACATGGAAATAGCTGAACTATCCGCCTCCCCTCATAGGATGGGTTTGACTGCAACTTTAGAGAGGGAAGATGGAAGGCACAGGCTTCTCTTCCCATTAGTTGGTGGGGTGGTCTATAGGATGACCCCGAACGAACTAGCTGGTGAGCACTTATCGGAGTTCGACACAGTAAGGCTTAGGGTAGATCTCCTAGATGATGAGAGGAGGAGATATGAGAGGTTTCTGAAGGAATACAAGGAGTCCTTAAGGAAATCCGGTATATCAATGAGATCTCTAAACGACTTCAGGAAGCTTATAATGAGGAGCAGCAGGAACATGTACGCTAGACAGGCCCTCCTCTCATGGAATGAAGCTAGGAAGATAGCTATAAATTCAAAGGCAAAGCTTCGAGTCCTTCAAGATCTCTTGGAGAGCCACAGAGAAGATAAGGTGATAATATTCACCGAGTACAATGAAATGGCGGAGGAAATAAGTAAACGGTTTCTGATACCCCTGATAACCCATAGGACAAGCCGGAGGGAGAGGGAAAAGATACTGAATGCCTTCAAGATAGGGGCTGTGACGAAGGTAGTTACCTCCAAGGTCTTGGATGAGGGGTTAGATGTACCAGACGCTAGAGTAGGTATCATATTGGGAGGAACTGGGAGTAGGAGGGAGTTCATTCAGAGATCAGGGAGGATTCTCAGGAAGAGAGAAGGAAAGAGGGCGATTCTATACGAGGTCGTGTCAAGGGGAACATCGGAGGTCAGGATATCCAGCAGGAGAAGGAAGGGGTTGAATTAATGCTCCCTTCTCAGCTTCTCAGAGCTAGGACGAGCAGAGGAAAGATCTATCCCCTCTGGGCGAGGGGATCCGATGAAGAGCTTCAACTGGCCCGGGATTTGATCAGTGCTTTTAAGACTGGAACAAGGCTCAGCGAGATTCACGAGAAGGTTGAGGAAATAGAAGAGATATACGAATTCATGGGAATGGACTACAAGCTCGTCAGGGGATTAACCATTTTGCTTGAGAGGACCAGCAGATTCGAGAGGCCTATTACTGCTGTTGAGCCTGAGAGAGCGAGAGAGGTAGTGTTCAGGCTTATCAATGCTAAATATGGCGGATTTGCTCCTGAAGAAATGAGAGGGTATATAATCAGCGAAGCTGCAAGGGAACTTGGTGTAAGGAAGGAAGAGCTGGAGAAGAGTCTTTGGGCAGACTCAGACAAGCTACAAGTACTTGTTGAGGGACCAAGATACTCTCCTGAAGATCTCCTCAAGGAATATAATCTATCTCTCCTTCAAACTACACTCTTCAAGGCGCTTGGCCTCAAGATAGAGACTAGAGCACAGGGATGGGAGGTCAAGAACCTACTCAGAAATCTGAAGAGGTTCGGGCTAATGTATGCCGCTGAAAGAGGGGATGATGGAATACTAATAGAGGTAAGTGGGCCAGCGTCGATCCTCAAGATGACCACAAGGTACGGTACCTCCATTGCCAAGCTAATTCCCTATATCGTGTCTATGTCTCACTGGATAATCCAAGCGAAGATCTCCAGAAATAGGAGGATCCTAACTCTCCTAGTGGATTCTAGATCTAGGGAGCTGTTTCCATCAGAAGAACTAGGTGAACCGGAGTATGATAGCTCTCTGGAGAGGAGATTCGCATTAATAGCGGAGGCAGCTGGATGGAGGGCCATAAGGGAACCAGAGCCATTGGTTGTGGGCAGATCCATAGTAATCCCTGACTTCCTATTGATGAAGGGAGGTGCCAAGATCTATGTGGAGGTCATGGGTTTCTGGACACCTGAATATGTGGAGAAGAAGGTGAGAAAGCTCTCCTTACTTAGGGAACCCATGCTGATCCTAGCTAGGAAGGATCTCCTATGCTCTAGAACCGAGAAAATACCTAAAGATGTCTTTTATATGGAGGGAGGTAAAATAGATAGGGTTGCTCTCCTCAAGAGACTGGATGAACTGGAGAGGAAGCTGATTTCTTCCCTCTCGAAAATCTCAGACGATGACCTAGGGGGTATGATGGTAGATCTGAGGAAACTGGCCAGATCTAAGAATTTGACCTTAGATCAGCTAAAAGAAATCATCTCATTGAAACATTATGTCGTATCTGGGGATTTCGCTATCAGAAATGATTTAATAGATTTATTTAGGGAGAAGGGCATACCAAGAAAGGTGAGAGATCTTAAGTTCATGCTGAGGAGCATGAACTTGCCAGAAGAAGCAGCCATCCCACTTGCCTTGGCCTTAGGGCACGAGATCACTTGGCATGGCTTAGATGAAGATGAAGCAGAGATCTCCTAAGTAGAGGGACTGTCTTTCAGGATCCTCTTTGCAGTCTCCCTACCCTACTGTCATGCCCCAACCATGTGACTGGCCGGATAGGATCTCCCGCAGATCTGGCTGAATAATCCTTTCCTCATAGGGGATCCGTGGAAGAAATCACTACGCTATCGAGAGGGGCAAATATTTTTATATGATCAACTGGGATCGGGGACTTGATGCCCTTGGAACGGACTCCATCACATTAGTTATAGATCACCCTAGATTGGAGGAGAAACTTATTTACAAATCTCTGAGGGATAAAGGCCTCGAAGTAGGGCTCATAAATGTGATCTCCACTCCCTTACCTATAGACAGGATCGATGCTCCTAATGCGTCCCTTATAAGAACTGTTGGCATGTTCAGAGGAGCTAGAACAGCTGCTGTACTGGAATCCATGGGATCCCATGTGGTAAATGAAAGCGAGACTATCTTTACATGCGGCGATAAGGCACTCACATACTCTGCTCTCCTGAAGGCCAATATACCTATACCGAGAAGTTTCCTAGCTCTAGGGAAGGAAGCAGCCATGAGAGCATACGATAAACTCGGTAAGATAGCTGTTGATAAGCCACCCTTGGGGAGCTGGGGAAGAATGATCTCATAGATCGG
>JAVALV010000087.1:0-9553 GCA_032159055.1 Thermoproteota archaeon
CCCTTACCAAGCTTGGCTAAAGAAGGATGGTACTGATATGCCAGCAAGGACGAAATCATCTCCTCATCTGTAGGCTCATCACTGACTTCCTCTTCATAAGGATATACCGTTTGGCCAAAGGGATATGTGTACTTCAATCCAAGAGGGACTACTCCATAAAGTGCTCTCCTAAAATTACGCTTAGATTTAATCGCCTTCAATCTCTTCCTAGCTCTAATGACCTCCGGTCTAAAGAATGTTTCTGAACCAGAGTATTGTATGCCAGATATTTTTGAGAAAGGTTCTCTTATCTCCAATAAATCTGGGTAATCCTTAAGTACGTGCTCAAGCGCTTTATAGAGCTGGGGATGAAACCTAGATCTCTCCTGAACTAACTCCCATAGCCATTCACCCCTTATTGCCTCACGAACCTTTCTTATCTCACTTAAAGAAACATAGAGATTATGCTTTGCTATCAAGGATTTTCTTTTATCCTTTGGAAGCTCTTTAACCTCTTTTGGTGTATAACTAGAACAAACAGGGCATGTACAAGGGAATTCTTCTATCTCATTCAAGGATAATGTACCGTGAGGCGTCATATATCGGTCTTGCTCTGCGTACAAAGCGTATGCAGCGGAATCGAAGGAATCGGCTCCAATAGCAGCAAAGAAAGCGAACGTTGAAGGATGACCTATACCCCAAAAATGAAATGGCTTTCCGGAACTCAATATAGATCTTATGAGGAGGAAATGATCTGCTTGTAGGGAAAAATCGTATCTTTCCAAAGCAACTTTAAGGGACCCAACACCATTATAATCGAATCCTAAATCCCTTATTTTCCTTGCACTATATTCCACTAAGTCTCTGTAGATCGAGCCCTGAGGAGTTCCAATCCATAGAGTTCCCTCTAATTCATCCCTTATGTTGGCCCATTGCTCAGCGTTCTTCAGAGTTATGAGAACACCTCGCTCTGCATTCCTCCTTTTAACCTCGGAAGACATTGGGACATCTAAGATGGATCCTATATCCGATCCTATCTCATGCTGGAACCTAACAATCTCCTCGTTGCTTACCTCTATATCACCATACCTATATACCTGATAGGCACCTGAGTCCGTCATTACGATACCATCGAAATCTAAAAACGAATGAATACCGCTCTCAAGGGCTTTCATTCTCATGTCTTGGGATTTAAAGATGATATAGGAATTTGTGATAAGTGACTTTATACCAATTTCCTTCATTTCTCTTGGTTTAACTACTGGTTTATTTGGATTATAGACCGGGAAGAATTCGGGTAAAGTCAATGTACCGGACTTCGTTCTCAGATCAGATAATCTCGCTGATGCATCGTGTTTCCTCACCCTAAATGTAAGATCCATCTTTAACAGCCTCGGAAGAAATAAAATTAAAATAAAAAGGAAAGGCTAGAATGGTCAGGCTATTCCATTTCCTGATGTTCTAAGTGTGTTCAGGCCTTTAGGAGTAATAAAAACTCTCTCTCCCCTAAATCTCCTCCTCCTTGTAATTAAACCCTTATTAGAAAGGTACCTTAGAACAAATTCCCTTGCAACCCTATCAGGGATTAATTCAGAAGCAACAACACCGTCATTGCCTGCTTTTTCAAGTTTCCGTAATATTCTCCTATGCGCATCCATCAGAACCCTCAATTTATTCACCTTTCGCCGTCATCCGGCAAAGCCGGAGGGATGACGACGTGGGAGAGGCTCAGTAGACCCTCCCAACTATGTGTATGATCTTTTTTGACTATAAAACTTTACCTATATGGCTTACCACTTTACGCTTCACTTCGTTAATTGACTAATTTTAGGATCAGAGAAAATACTGAAATAGGACTCGCATTAAGTAATCCGGTGCGAATTATGGAATGGGATGTGATAATAGTTGGTGGTGGACCTGCAGGCCTATCTGCAGCTAAATACTCCGCTGAAATGGGATTGAAAACTCTCCTCTTTGAAGCTTACTCTGATATAAAGGCATGGAAGCCTTGTGGAGAAGGAGTAAGCAAGGAAACATTCGAAACTGCTGGAATAGAACCAAAACCAGGAATTGTAGCTAACGAATTGAACATGAGAGTTTATTCGCCTTCGGGCAAATACGTCGAGATACCCCTTCACGGATTTGCGATAAACAAGGATCTATTCCTACAGGAAATGGCCAAAGAAGCTCTTAAGGCAGGTGCTGAGTTTAAAATAGCAGAACGGGTTGATAGTGTAGTGAAAGAGGGAGATAGGGTCGTTGGTATCAGAACTGCTAGAGGGGATATATTTAGAGCTAAAGTTACAATAGGTGCCGACGGTTACAACTCCGTTATTGCTAAAACATCCGGCCTGAATAACAGCTCTGAGCTAATACCTGTCTATCAATACAAGATGGTAGGGGTAGAACTAGACTCCTATGAGACGGGTCACATATATGTAGGGTCGATGGCTCCAGGAGGATATGCTTGGATCTTCCCTAAAGGTGATGACATAGCTAACGTTGGTATAGGTGTGAGAACTGGACCACCTAAGGTTTATCTAGATAAATTCATTAAGGAAAGACCTAATATATTTAAAAAAGCTAAAATAATGGGGGTAGGAGGCGCAGCGGTACCTATAGGAGGGATTGCAAAGGAATACATAGGAAACGGAGTTATCTTGCTTGGGGATGCCGCCGGTATGGTAATTCCCTTCACAGGCGCTGGTATTCATTCCTCCATAGCTGCTGGTAAAGCAGCGAGTAAGATAATAAAAGAAGCTATAGAGAGAGGAGATACCTCAGCAGAGACCCTCAGCTCCTTTAATAAAGAATACGAGCCTTGGCTAAAGAGAATAAAGGACAGCTTAAGGGCTATGAGGGTATTCGAGAAGCTTGGAGATAACGATCTCGATCAACTAGCGGATATCCTGAGTTATGAGGATATTATAAGCTTGGCTAATGGAATCAACCTTAAAGATGTGGCAGTGAAGCTAATGAAGTATCCCACACTTGCTGTAAGGATAGCGAAAGCACTTCTATAGGAGGGATACTATTTTGCCTATAAAGGAGGGAGATATAGCCCTCCTAATTGTTTATGGCAAGAAAGGGAGGCCAAAGAAGTTTCTCGTCAAGGTAGAAAGAAAAAAGGTGTTACATACACATAAAGGCGTTATAGATATAGGCTCGTTAATAGGGGAAGATTGGGGCATAGTTACTAGGACTGCTATAGGAACCCCCGTGGAAGTCCATAGACCCACCTTAGCTGATATAGTGTAAAAGCTCGGTAGATCTACACAGATAATATATCCAAAGGATTCGGGCTTTATCTTACTTAAATCTGGAATAAAACCGGGAGATAGAGTCGTCGAAATAGGTACTGGATCTGGGGCACTCACTCTTGTACTAGCAACATTCTTAGGGCCCGAAGGGAAAATCTATAGCTATGATATAAGGGAAAAATCTCTTAGGATAGCTGAGCGAAATCTAAATAAGCTCGGACTCTCTAATGTTGAGCTAAAGTTGAAAGATGCTAAGAAAGGAATAGATGAAAGCGATTTAGATGCTGCATTCATGGATATACCTGACCCTTGGGAGTTACTTCCCCTTATATACTCTAAATTAAAGCCAAACGGGATCTTTGTATCCTTCGTGCCTTCGTGCGAGCAAATAAGCAAGGTAGTCTTAGCCGCTAAGGAAACTGGGTTTAGCCTTATTGAAATACATGAGATATTAGATAGAGAATTCGAGTGTAATGAAAAGAGGACAAGACCTTATCCAAGGATGATAGGGCATACTGGCTTTATAATAATCGGCAGAAAAATCAAGAGTTCCTCCTAACGGCTTTAAAGACAACTTCATACTCGCCGGGTTCTATTTCAGCTATTGAGGCATCTTCTAGCATGGTTTTCCCTAAGTCGATTACCCACTCTCCAGGTGATACTTGCTTCAAAAAGGCCTCCCTAACTAGACTTCCATAGGATCCAAAGAGGTAGCTATTATCTTTGCTTCCCTTTTCTTTTGAGGATTCCTTCTCCCTTAAAACTAAGAATTCCAGATTTCTAGATCCACATAATGGGCAAGAATCTGTTAAAGGGTCATCCGAGCCTTCTAAATCCTTAGTATACCCACAGGATTTACAGATTAAGAGAACCTTCAGCAAATCTCCCCACCTGATAATAGAACTCCATTACCATGTTTACGCAATCTAATGCGCCCGTCATGTATGAGAAAGAGGTCATTTTTTAGGATCCTCTCTACTTCAAACCCAGAGGACTCTCCTTCATGAATAGATAGCAGGCTTTCCATTGCAGAAATTACTGCTTCAGGATCTATGGATCTCGTTATTATTACATTGCCATCCTCTAAAAAGTTGATAACTTCTTGAACATTTTTCTTGGAGAACTCGTCGAGAAATAGGATGGTCAACTGGCAGCCACCTCTATTATGGCATCATACAACTTCTCCATATTGTCCCCTCTTAAAGCAGATATCGGGACAACTTTATCTTCAATGAAAGCTTTCTCGACTCTTAGCGGCTTGGAATACGGTAAATCTATCTTATTCGCGACTACTATATATGGAACATTTCTGGCCTTTAAATTCCCCGCTATGACCCAATTAACCTGAGATGTAGGGTCTTTGGTTGAATCTAATACAATGAGGGCTACATCGACACGTTCCATAGATTTTATTGCCTCTATAACTCCTCTAGCTGCTTCTGCTGCTCTCTCCAGAGCTTCTTCCTTCTTAAAACCATATCTGAGGAAACTTCTATATGTAATCCTTGTAGCAATTCCTGGAGTATCCACAACGTCCATTATGAGAGAAGAACCATTCTTAAGCTTCAAAGAAACATTTTCCATAATACTAACAGATCTTGTCTCGTGAGGCACTCTGCTTACAGACCCCAGCTTCTCTCCCACGAAATCCATGCATATTTTGTTAGCTAGCGTAGTTTTGCCTGAATTAACGGGTCCGTATATCCCTAATATTATCTTCTTTTTCTTCTTGAATAGCTTAGAGAATATTCTAGAGAGGAAACCGCTACCTTGATGAGGGTAGACCAGCTTAGCTAGCATTTTTCCCATTTAAGAGGGAAATTCGCCGATATAAAGGAAGATAATTAAATGTATTACATGAGAAATACCCCGTTATAACTAACTCAATGTAATACGCTCTCCCAATTCTGGTATATAGGTTCGAATACCTCTCTTCTCGAGTTTTCTCCTCAGCTGTATCATCTTATCGTATTCTCCATGTACCAATATGACTTCTTTGAGTCCCTTTCCCCAAAGCTTTGATATGAAATTGATTAGATTTGGCTGATCAGCATGGGCAGAGAAGTCAGCAAATTTTATATCGGCATCTATATGTATAGAAGAACCGTCTGGTAGTTGTAGATCCCTCATCCCATCTAGTAACAACCGTCCTCTAGTGCCTCTAACTTGGTACCCTGTTAAGTATATCAAGTTGCCTCTTTTTGTGCCATAATGTTTGAGGTATGTCAAGACAGGCCCTCCCTGAAGCATGCCAGATGTCGTGATAACTATAAAGGGTTCACTCAGCTCTAGGAGTTCATCTCTATTTCTTACCTCCTCTATAGCCCTATGATCGAACAGGCCCCTCTTACTCTCCCTAATCCTCCTTTGGAGCTCTGGTCTCAACCAGGACCAGTACATCGAATAGAATTTGGAAACCTCTCTTATCATACCATCCACGAAGATCGGTACCTCTTGAAGAAAACCTGACTCTATATAATGTATTAATGTGAGCAGAACCTCTTGGGATCTTCCTAGCGCAAACGCAGGTACTATCACTATACCACCTGATCCCAAGACCCTCTTCACATCTTCAACGAATTTTCTCTCTACCTTCTTTCTAGAGGGATGTATATCCTCATCACCTCCATATGTGCTCTCTATTATCAAATAATCGACTTCTGGGAGGTTCATATCAGCCCCTCTTAGCGTTCTTGTATTGGTTGTGTTCAGATCTCCCGTATACAGTATGGATACGCCCTTAGGAGATTTCAAATATATCATAGCTGAGCCGAGAACGTGGCCAGCATTAAAGGGAACTAGCTCCCACCCGTCGATAGGCTCCATGGCCAGTCCAAATCTAATGGACTTCTCCTTCCTCCTCAGTAAAGTTATCTCGCTAGCATTGTAGGGTTTGACTTCATCTTCAGGTATTAAACTTAAGTAATCTCTGAGCAGTATTTCCGATATATCAACAGTAGGTGGCGTGGCAAATAGATTGCAATCCCATTTAGATAAGATTGCTGGCGAGTATCCAGAATGATCTAAGTGAGCATGGGTAAGGATTAAAGCTGAAACTTCTCCCCCGGGATCTACAGGATATCTTTCCCTTCCTTTACCTCCTAGATTAACTCCCGAGTCTAATATTATTGAGCCACTATCATCCGCTATCTCAATGCTAGACCTACCTACCCCTTTAGCTCCTCCTAGGAAGCTCACCTTAATGTCAGCCATAGCTGCGTGCCTCCTTCAGGAACTCCTTAGCTCTGTAGAACTCTTCCTTAGCAATGTCTTCTCCTACTCCTATATAACTAGACGGATCCAAGAGCCCCTTCATTTCATCAGGTGACAGTATGCTTCTAACGGATTTGTCTTCCATGGCAATTTCAAAGATGCTCCTCCCTGTAGAGTAGGATCTCATGGATAACTTCCTTACGATTTCGTGGGCGGTTTGCCTGCCTACTCCCCTCTTTACAAGAGCTATCATTAGCCTCTCACTCAAGGTTAGGTCCTTATATTTCTCTAAATTCTCCTTTATTCTATCTCTATTTATTCTTAGACTCTCTATAACATCTGATAATGTAATAATTTGCTCCTCTAAAAGGAGAAAGGCCTCAGGTAAGAAACATCTCTCTGCTGAGCTATTGGTCAGATCTCGCTCATGCTCTAGAACTATATTTTCGAGTGCTGCTATAGCAAGAGATCTCATTACTCTAGCTAAACCACATACCTTCTCGCTTTTTATGGGATTCCTTTTATGGGGCATAGTGCTAGATCCGACTTGGCTGGTCTCTTCAAAGTATTCTTCTAATTCGCCTATCTCTGTTCTGTGGAGATTTCTTATCTCATTACCTATATCATCTAGGGCTGATGAATAGAGAGACATCGTAGATATTAGGTAAGCTAATCTATCTCTAGGGACTATTTGAGTTGATATCTCAGCCTGCTTCAATCCTAATTCCTCTAAAACCTCTCGCTGTAGCGTTTTAGGGTCATTAACACCAAGTTCAACAAGGGCAGCCATAGTTCCAACTGCTCCACTGATCTTGCCCACAGAAGCATCCTCTAAGGCAATAATCATCCTTTCTATGGATCTTCTAACCAAATAAGACCAGAGGGCAAACTTTAAGGAAAGAGGTATTGGATCGGCAATTACACCGTGTGTTCTTCCTAGGGCAGTAATACCTACAGCTTCCTCCCCTCTTCTGATTATGGCATTAAGGAGACGAATCGATCTCTTCATAATTAGGCGACCTGCCATTTTTATTTGGAGAGCCATTGCGGTGTCTAGAATATCGTTCGAGGTAACTCCCAAATGGACATATCCTCCATAAATACCAGATTTTCTGGCTAGAACTTTCACAAGAGCCATCGTCTCATGCTTTGTTTTTTCCTCTTCTTCCTTAACTTCCTTATATGTAACCTCATTAGAAGCCTTCTCGATGGCGTCAGCGGCTTCTTGTGGTATTACATGATGCTTTGCTTGAACTTTAGCGAGAGCGGCTTCTACTCTAGCCATCAGGCGTATCTTATTTTCCGGTTCGAATATATTTCTCATCTCCATCGAGCCATATCTATAATCAATTGGATGTACTGGCATGATAAACGGACCTCGCCTGATCAACCAACTCCTTAGATAACTGCTTCCCGATTCCGGGAAGCTTCTCTAAGTCTTCTGGAGTGGCTAAAGCTATATCTTTAACGGTTCTGTACCCTTTCTCATACAGCATTTTAGCTCTAATTCTGCCAATTCCCTTCAGCGATGCAAGGGGAAGTAACTCCCTTGGCACACCATATCTCATTCTTGTAGATATTTCCCTTAACCAATCAGATATCTCATGCTTACCAAGAAGCCTAGCTATTTCAGAATATGCATAACAGAGCCAGGTAGCTGTCTCTGTTAATACTCTTAGATCACCAGGCTCTATTCCCAGTCTTTCCTCTACCTCCCCCTCACTAACTCCGGAGATCCACATATTAAGGGAGAGAGCAGCTTTAGTCACTTGGAGAAGCTCAGGAAGAGATGATATAGGGGCCTCTTCTATGGGAATAAGCATTTCTATCTCCTCCGCTGTCTTTTCGAGTATAGACCGCCTTCCCCGCAGCATTGATATTCTAGGCATATCGGGCAACATGGCAATCAACTGCAATACGGAGAGCTCTAATGTCTCTGAACGTTCGAATCTCCTTTCTAATTCATCCATCGATTGAATCATAATGTACGCAGAAGATGGATCCACATAAAGCTCAGATACTCTCTTACCTATAGAGGTGGTCTTGAAGCCAGCTCTATCTTTGATAAGGAAGCCCTCCTTCTCTAGAGAGGAGAGGACGTAGGGGAGAGATCTCTCTAAAATCCTTCTTCCTCCCTGTACAAACAGAAGCGTCTTCTGGAATATTTCATATATATCATCCTTATCCATATACCCTTGAGATGAGATCAGAGCCAATACATGGTTTCTCAATTGAGATATATCATAAAGAGAAGAGGAGATAGGCTCTGGCTCTGAGGAGAGATATCTCTTAAATACCATGCTAACATCTCTTTCGCTATTTACTATTATGAACGCTTCTCCGTATCTATCGTATCTGGGTCTACCTGCCCGGCCTGCCATCTGCCAAAATTCCATAACAGAGATAGGGACAACTCTCCCAATGCTTCTATCATATCTCATGTAGGAGCTTATAATGACTGTTCTAGCTGGTAGATTAACACCAGCCGCTAGGGTAGGCGTAGCGGTTATTATCTTCAAATCTCCTTTCTTGAATGAACTCTCTATGGCCTTGCGTAGCTCAAATGGGAGACCCGCATGGTGGAATGCAACTCCTCTTCTTATAACAGATGCAAGCCTATCGATTAGCTTAGAAGAAGAGTAAGCAGATAATTTTAAAATATCCACGAGATCTTCAAGCTCTTTTCCCTTCAAACTAAACTTATTAGCTAGTTTCTCAGCCCATGAAACAGAATCTGCCCTCCTATTATAGAAGACTATAACCTGTCCTCCCGACTCTAAGCTTCTCTCCACTAAGGGGAGAACTCCTCTACCTGAAAGATGCTCTGTTGTTCCGTCCCGATATACAAGTGTCCCATCGAAAAACATACCTACTCTCAGGGGAACTGGTCGCCAATCTACCCGTATGGGCTTAGCATTCAGCCACTTAGATATCTCATCCAAGTTAGTTATAGTAGCACTTAGAGCTACTCTCCTAGCGTATCTATTGTTGTGCAAAAACTTAGAGACGGCCATCTCCAATGTAGGACCTCTATGAGGATCACCCACATAGTGAACCTCATCTAATACTAGTAAAGAGATCTCAGATAACCAAGAGGATTT
>JAVALV010000088.1:0-3454 GCA_032159055.1 Thermoproteota archaeon
ACTAAGATCGCTGGCTCAGCTGATGGATCGTATACCATATACAAACGGCGATGGGAGGAGGGAAAAATTCAAATCTTTAACGTCTCTCGATAAGTGGATGAGGAGCATCACAGTTGCCCTGGGTGTAGACGATGACGATACGAGGTTGAGCGAGGAGCATTTTGGGGACTCCAAATACTACCTAATCTACGAGGTCAGGGAAGACGGTACCTATAAGCTAATTGAAAAGAGGCTCAACAGGGTCAGGGAAATGGAGGAGAGAGAACATGGAGATCCAAGGAAATTTAAGGCAATAGATAGCTTACTAGAAGACGTGGATGTCTTTCTTGCAGGCAGAATGGGACCAAATTTCCTGAGGGTATCAAAATCGAGGCACTATCCCATGGTCGTCGGGAGGAAGACGGTTAAAGAAGCTCTTTCTCTGCTGATAAGAAAGTTAGATGAGGTTATGAGTGAAGTGGAGAGGAGGAGGTCGATGAAGCACCAACAAGAGCCGTTCTGACTTCCGGCTATCTCTGGGATAAGATTATAGGTCATGGAGTTTCCCTTTCTACTTCACGCTGTAATAGTTCCATCTTTTTCCTTCGTAAGTAAGCTTGCTACCACTAACTAATGTAAATGCAAATGATACAACTCCCCAACAATGGAACTGATGAATTTATCTTATGTAAGTCTCTCAATGCTTCAATGGAGCTGACAATATTAGCTCACGGCGACTCGGATGGAGTCGTTTCCGCTTCGCTCGCTCTAGCTGCTCTCAAGAGCAGTTATGATAAAGTAAATGTGTACTTCACTCATCCCTATGGATTAGTTGAGGACTTCAAGGCTTTCGCCAAGGGAGATGTTGTCATAGCAGACATAGCCATAAGCGAGGATAGATCCCGTGAAGTGGTCGACCTCTTCAACCGATATGAAGGAAAGATAACCTACATAGATCACCACCCGCCGCCCAAGGATGTGAGCCTCAAGGAGCTTAACGCCAAGGTCGTTAGATATGAGGATGCCGGATCATCCTCGGAGATGACTTTCAGGCTTTTCTCTCAACTCCTTCCATTGGATTATGATAGGATAGCTCTCTATGGAGCTATAGCAGACTACTCAGATCTAACTAGATGGGTGAAAAGGGCCCTAGCCAGATGGGATAAGCGGCAGATCTACTTCGAGGCGGGTATTTTATTTCAAGGGTTGGAAGGATCGAGGAAAATGCATGACTTCAAGAGGGAGGTGGTGCTCCATCTCTCGGAGGGTAAGAGACCATCTCAACATTCAGAACTCCTGATAAGGTCCCTTATGCAATCTATCAGGAACGAAGAGCTTTATAGGTGGGTTAAGGAGAACGTGAAAGTCAGCGGGATGGTAAGCTATGTGGTAGATCCCCCTGGGAGCGTAGGAATAGCAGCTACCTATGCTAAAGGTTTGAAAGGAACACCTATAGGACTGGCTGCAGAGAGGAGAGGTAAGATATATTCGATAAGCTTAAGGGGAGATCCGAGCGTAATAGATCTGAACGAGGCCTTGAGAGAAATAGCTCATGAGCTAGGAGGAAGTGGAGGAGGTCATCCTGAAGCCGCTGGCGCTAGAGTACCTGTTAAGAAGCTTGATGACCTCATATATTTGCTAAATAAGGCGATCTGAAGCCATCTTGAAATCAAGATAAGATCAGCAGGCCCTATGTAGCAAGGCAAAGGAGAAAGAAAAGAGAATGGAAAGAAAGGGGAGGAAGGGGGAAGAAGGATGATACCAGTTACAGCGTCAATTCAAATATGAGGACATCCGGTTCGTTTCCCTTCCATTGAGAGAATCCCATCTCCCTCAGCCTATCTGCTACCCTAGATAGGTCCTCGGGTATCATGAGACCGACCCTCCTGTCAAGCTTCGCAGCAACGGAACCCATCTCTTCAATCAGCTTCTCCGTCATCAGGTAATCAAATGGTGTGAAGATACCCGACCGCTCCTTCGGAATGAAAAATCCACTCTCACCTCTACCCTTAAATGCAACTACATTCTTCCTAAGCCAATCGAGGGACTCATCGCATCTCTTAATGAATCTCCATCCCACAGGAACTATATCTACATTAGGGAGCCTTGGTTCCGTCTCTTCTACATAAACTTCGCTTCTTACATCTCCAGTTAGATGGTAAAATCTCTTCGCAAGCTTAAAACCCCTTTTGTAACCTAGATGTATGCTCGCCCCGTTCTCCCTATGGGTAGCAAACATCAAGCTACTAATTATCCCCCTCTCCGACAGTTCCTTTCCGTAGGATATGAGGAAATCGTGAAGGTCATTCGCATAGCCCCTCCCCCTGTAGGACGGGTGAACCCTAAGTCCCTCCATCCATCCAACACCGCATGGAAGGACGGTCAGCTTAGCGGTGGCTACTGCTTTCCCGTTCACATCCACCACGAAGAAGTTCCCATCATCCAGCCATTCATGGAAGACCCTCGGGAGATAGTCGTGGCCCTCCCAGGTCAGCTTCCCTATCTCCTCTATAGATTCAAAATCATCGATCCTGGCTTCCCTTATCATTCTCATCTAACATCGATCAAGCAAGGATAGAATAACTAAAATAAATTAAAATTAAAATAGGGAGTTAAAGCCTCAGTTAGAAGTGATGAGCCCTATGAACTCCCAGGCATCCGTAGCCTTTGGACCTGTACCATCTAGACGTTTAGGAAGGAGCCTGGGTATAAATAACATCCCAGATAAGGTATGCTCTTATGCATGCGTTTACTGTCAAGTTGGCAGAACTTTGAGGATGGAAATAGAGAGAAGGAGCTTCTATCGACCGGAATACATACTTAGGGAGGTAGAGAAGAAGGTCAAGGATGCATCGGATAGGGGAGAGGAAATAGATTACTTAACGTTCGTCCCTGATGGAGAACCTACCTTAGATATCAATTTAGGTGAAGAAATAGATCTTTTAAGAGATCTAGATATTCCAATAGCGGCTCTAACTAACTCTTCTCTGATATGGAGGGAAGATGTAAGGAGGGACCTCTCGAAACTGGACTTCGTTTCACTTAAGGTGGATGCTGTCAGCGAGGAACTGTGGAGAAGGGTGAACAGGCCTCACAAATCATTGGTGCTGGAGGACATTCTGAGGGGAATGATCTACTTTAGAAACGAGTTTAGCGGGAAGTTGGTTACGGAAACCATGTTGATAGATCAGATAGGCTATGAAGGTGAAGGTGGAAGTGAGAGTGAATTTGAGAGATTAGCTGATTTCTTAGGAAGGCTAGAGCCAGACGTAGCATATATAGCAATCCCTACCAGACCTCCTTGGGAGGATTGGGTTAGGCCAGCCAAGGAGGAGGTGATAAACAAAGCCTTCCAGATACTATCTGAGAGGTTGGGACCTGAAAGGGTTGAATACTTGATAGGATACGAGGGAAATGCCTTCGCATTTACTGGAGATGTGGAGGAAGATCTGTTGAGCATAACCTCGGTACATCC
>JAVALV010000089.1:0-2823 GCA_032159055.1 Thermoproteota archaeon
AGCCAGCTCTCAGTTGACTATATCATACCAACAAGCTTGAGCAGTATGGGTATAACGGTAGCACCCCATACCGTGATTATTACTCCTATTGTCCACCTGAAGTTGCTGCTTATCTCCTTCCTTAACTCCTGAATATCGCTCTTCGTGGCTGCATTGAGATCGATCATCTCCTTCCTAAGCTCGTTTATATCTCCCTTAAGTTCCTTCCTCAACTCCTGAATATCGCTCTTAGTAGCTACGTCCCTCAGTACCGCATTTATTACAGCTAGCCTTACGTCAGGCTCAGAGACTAGCAGCTCAGCTAACCTCTTCCTAGCCGATTCGTCCTTCTCAAACAGGTCAACCACTTCTCTAGCTGTTAAACCCACATGGATTCAGGGTTATGGAGGATATAAGGGTTGCTGCAGATATGAAAGTAATGGGATAGATTTAATGTAACTACTAATTAGATGCGAGCAGGGAAGTAGAAGAGAGGAATCATATGCGAATGACACTATTATAACTATAGTGGAATAGGAGAGAATGTGATTTTATCGCGCGCGAAAAAGTCTGCTCGCCCATACCTAGTGCGCCTATAACCTCTTAGTGAGTAGGATGGCGTATCTAGAAGGAGGGAAGTACATGATCCTAAGCTTTGGAGAATCTCCTGAAGTCTTTATCGAGATTGATTCAAACTCTTCCTTCGCGTGTAATTCTTCAGACATCTTTCTCACTTACTTTAATAGGTTTCTATCCCTATCCTATCTTATCATATACCGAACTTAGAAAGATAAAGTTTAAGCAAAAGGATCGAATGGTCTTCGCTGTGTAGTGCAGTGGGGAGCGCATCTCCCTCACTCTTGGGACGAGATGATCCTTCCATGTAATTTCTCTACACTTCCACGAAACTAACTATTTATATCGATCCGCCGTACCGATTTAGTGATGACAGAAGCTGTGATAACGTCAGTCATCCAGGAGGCGCTGAGGCAGGCATCGGAGCGGATCGCCAAGAAGATCACAGAGGGGAAGAGGATAACGGATACCGAGGTAATAATACTGCTCCTCGATCAAATGAACAAGAGAATGGAGATCATGAATGATAGCCTGAATAAGAGGATCGATGATACGAACGCCAGGATAGATGACCTATCTGTTAGCCTGAATCAGCGCATAGACGATCTAAATGCGAGCTTGAGCCAGCGCATAGAGGATAACAGTGAGAAGATAAGCGAGCTGAATGAGAATTTGAACCGCAGGATAGACGAGGTAAGGGATTCATTGAACGCCAGGATAGATGCCATAAATGCGAGCTTGAACGCCAGGATAGATGCCATAAATGCGAGCTTGAGCCAGCGCATAGAGGATAACAGTGAGAAGATAAGCGAGCTAAGGCAGGAAATATCCCTCCTGAGGCAAGAGATTTCATCCGTAAAGAGCGACGTGATCAAGTTAATGAAGGAGAAGTTATTCGGAGAGGAATCAGAGGCCAGCAGTTCGGGCAATACGTAGATTCAATTGATACAGGAAATTTGATCATTAGGAGCGTATTTCTCTCGTCCATACCCTCTCTTCGCGACCTTTGGGGCCAAATAATGGTTGCATCCTGTCCTGTTCAGGAACTGAGGAACATTTGGACTCCACACCACATTTAATTTAATTTAAGGGAAGGATGCCGATCTTGAGCATGCCAGCTGAGATTGCTCTTACGATTATTCCTGTAGCTGGGACCCGATGAGGCGATGCTACGATCGAGAGCTACGCTAAATGCTTTTACGAGATAATACGAAGCCAATAGGGCTTCGGAGGTATCAATTACCTTCCTTCCCTTCCCTTCTGACTTAAAGAGGTATTCACATGGGAAACAATGCAGCTTTACAGAAGTTACGGCGCCTTGAAATCGGTTAAGTTTCCTCCTTCGGTGGTCGCAGGTGAATAGTCCCTAAACAATCTGCCCTAAGCTCACGACTTTGATGAACCCTTTCGCTTTCCTCCTTAGTTTTTCATCCTCGGTCACGAGAGATAATCCCTTTTGTTTCGCTAGGAATACGTAGGATGCATCATAGGCTGTCATCCCGAGTTTATCGGCGATCTTGAGTATATCCTCCTCATGCGGGTGAGGGTTTAGCATATTCATGAATTCTATAGTCTTCATAAATAATTTGATTACATTGAGGGCTTCTGGTAGGCTTATAATGCCGATCAGCGAGGCTTCCTTCCATAGGGCGTTAGTCACCTCGTACACCGTGAGCCATTGAATGTAGTTATTGTAGATGACCTTCGGGTTCCTTAGTTTCAACGCATATAATACGGAGGAGGCATCAAAAAGGAATTTTCCACCCATTTAGACCTACCTGCTTTCCCTATCCTCTCGGATGCTTTGCACGATTCTATTGATGTCTATCTTATCTAAGGTCTCGCTGGCCTCGTTAAGTCTCTTCTCCAGCTCCTCCAACTTCCGTTTCCTGACCTCTTCCTCTAATGCGCGCCTTAATACTTCGGATACCCTGATCCCCAACCTTTCCGCTTCTTCCTTGAGCTCTCTTCGGACCTTCGTGGAGATCGTGATATACCTACCCATAAAGACCACCAATAGGTAGACATATCAGGTAGTAATAAGGTTACCTCCTACAGCACCTCACACCACGAGAATCCGAGGACTCACAAATATGCCCCCCAAGGGCGTCTTGAAGAGGGTGAACGAGGGGGAGGTTGCCACGACTGTCGTGCACATAAGCGAGGTGAACAGCATTCCGAATAGTTCCCTGGATCCTGAGGAGCTCTAGGCCTACTTCTAGATCTCCTCTCCTTGGACAACCTCCAAGTGAGGAAGAGCCCGGATGA
>JAVALV010000090.1:0-2913 GCA_032159055.1 Thermoproteota archaeon
GAGGCCATGAGGGCAGTGGATGGGAAAGTAGCTGTGCTGCCTGAGGCCAGCATTACCGTCCCAATGATAGCTGATGATCGAGCTAAGTGTTAAATTTCCCTATACTCTAAAGGCCATAGAAGGAACCTGGAATGGCTGCCTCCCGCATGATATTGATCCTGCTGCTAGCCCTGGCCCTCTCGCTAGTGCCTGTGAGGGGACAGGGCTATCCTCAGCTGAAAGTGGAGGTTCCTTCAGGTCCGATAAATCCCAGCAGCTTGGTGAACATCACGGTCAGCATTGGAGGATTACCAGCGGGGACGTATGCCAGATTGAACCTGGCGATAACATCGGGAAATGAGACCATCTTCTACGAGGAGAGATCCATCGTTATAGAGGAGCCGGAAGTGATGTATTTCGAGGTAGCTGCTCCAGACAAGCCAGGAGTGTATTCCTTGGTGGTGACCCTCAATCCGAAAGCCCAGGAGATAAATGTGTCACAGGAGATTCCCCTCTTCGTAACTCCTTCTCTCAAACACATAACCCCAATAGCTTTGAAACTTGCTGAGATAGACGACAGTCTTGATAAACTTAGGACGGTCAAGTTAAATGATACAGAAGTGGAGGACCTCCTCCAGTTAAGGGCTAATCTATCTGTAGAATTTGGAGATCTAGTCAAGCTGGTAGTTGAGGGAAGGGATCCAAAGAGAGCAGCTCAGCTCTATGATATCATAACGAATTCCTTGAACTACCTAGACAACAGAATAAAGAGGATATGGAATGTAGAATTGATGGTATGGTCCGTTTCAAGCAGTGTGGATTCCTCCCTGAGGATGCCATCGGGCATCAGTTTGGAATTCTGGTATAGGCTAATTACAGCCTCCTTATGGGCTATAATAATTCTATTAGCTCTCTTCCCCCTTTACACAACAGGATACACAACGCTCACATACTACCTAGTTTCAGAGATGGAGGAAAGCTCGGAGATCATTGAGCAAGCCAATCAAAGGGCTCTTAAAATTCTAGAAAGGGCCTATGATCAAGTAAAGCAGATATCAGATCCTAAATCAGTTATATTAACTGCTCTAGCTAGCGCTCTAGCTGCCATAGGGCTCATGGCAAATAACGTTTACGCTATAATAGGATCTATGCTCCTCTCCCCGTTAATGGGAGCGATAGTATCCGGGGCCGTAGGTCTGGCCCTCATAGATGTTAAGAGGGAGAGCAAGTCAGGCCTTGATCTATTCTATACGGGTCTGAAGCTTGGTGTGGAGGGAGTAGCCCTAATAGTGGTTCTATCTTGGATTACTGCAGCTATAGCGAGCTCTTATGTACCTCTACAGGTTACTAAGGAACTAGCTGCCAGGGGAAGCCCCAATCTAGTGGATCTCGCGATAGCAATAGCTGCCGGTTTTGCGGGAGCGGTAGCCATGATGTACGAGAGGGCCGAAGCCGCATTAGTTGGATCAGCAATAGCAATAGCCTTGGTCCCACCAGCTGCCGCTGTAGGAGTTTCCATGGCCATGTTAAATCCATCTTTCTTCCTAGGATCAGCTACCTTAGTGACGATCAACATAATAGCATTGATAGCAGCAGGCTACATTTCCGCCAAGCTCTACGCCATATATCCCGTGGTGGAGGATGTCTTCCGCGAGTCCAGAGGCTCGTTGAGTGATGTTTCTGAAAGGATAGCTAGGACAGGAGCTGAGGTGATCCTCAGGGCCATTGGATCCTTCGTGGTCGCATCGATATGGTTCCTCTCTGTATGGATAAAGGTATCGATAGGTCTCTTAGGAGCGAAATCTACCAAGGAGGCTTTGAAGACGGTAATCAGGAGGGTGGCCTTCGTCCTCTCCCCGATAATCTTCAGCTGGTTAATAGGGGTTTTCATATCAACAGACATCTCAGAGGCATTTTCCCTGGCTCATTTCCTGTTGCTATATGGCACTATGTTGCTGCTCGATATGGTTCCCTTGAGCAGCTTTCTAACATCTAATGTCATATTTATCTCGGCTTCGGTACTATCCCTGATTCTGCTTTGGCTAATAATAATAGAGGGAGAGAGGGCTAGGAAGACAGGATTGATCAAGTACAAGATCTGGACGGCCGTATACACGGTACTCCTCTGGTTTGTCTCCGGTTACCTCATCGGCATAAATAAGTTCGCCCACGTGAGCGCAGCATACACGATCCTGCTGGTGAGTGTAGTGATCGTTTACTCGAGCAAATACCTGTGGGAGAGGAGAAAGAAGATAGTTCTCTTCGGTTTCATCCTGTTTACCTTCCTGACACTCATGATACACAGTGCTGCTGCGTTCGAGTCCATGAGAGCATCGCAAACACTGAGCGCGAGCAACGTGGTCAAGGTGGTCAAGGAGGTGATATCGTCTTATGCAGGAGTACTGCCGAGCGACGTGAACATATCCCTATCATCGGAGGGAGCTGAGTGGATATTGCATGCTAAGATCTATATAAGCGAGTCTCGGTTGAGGGAAGGGCATATAATGACACCTGCTGTTGTGAGAGCAGCAGAACAAACCCTGAGAGAATCTCTGGGAATCAATGTAAGGCTGTTCGTCGAGTATGCAATAACTCCGTAGTATTAGAACCATGAGAAAGCGTTTAGAATTTCCCATATCTTCTCTGTCCGAATGGAAGTGAGATGAGAGATGCCCGGATGTAATGTGACGTGGTGATCCCATGATATGGATAGATATAGTGAACGAGCCTCATGTCAGGCTCTGGAAGAGATTCCTCACCAAGTATCCCCAAGAAGCCCTGATAACCATCAGGAGAAAAGGCATTCTGATAGAGCTCATGAGTAAGATCATGCCAGAATTTAAGCCAATCATCGTAGGAAGGTGGGGGAGCAACGATGACGATAAGTTAAGGGCCTTCGCAGATAGAGTAATTGAACTGGCAAACCTCCTCGAT
>JAVALV010000091.1:0-9488 GCA_032159055.1 Thermoproteota archaeon
GGTCGCTAGTAAAAGCTCTTGCATATAATATGTTCTTTAGAGTTCTCTCGGGATCTAACCCAAACCTCTCAGATATCTGAATTATTCTCTCAGGTCTGAATGTTCCTTCCGTATCTATGAAAAGTGCAGCTCTACCCAAACCACCCTTTTCCTCTGGCAGCTGTACGGTAACTGACATTTGATGAGCAAACTGCGTCTTCCCTGAGCCATAGGGCCCATAGATCTCAGTAATGGACTGAGTCTCTACACCGCCTCCAAGTAGCTCGTCTAGTCCTTTTGATCCGGTAGTAATCCGCTGAACTACCTTTCTCTGCTGATAATAGTCATAGGCTGACATAACATCGATATTAAGCTTGCTTCTAGCAGCCTGTATTATCTTCTGGGCTATACTTTCCCCAATACCTGCATAAACGGCCAATTCTGATGGCGTAGACATCGCTATTGACTCTAGTGTAGTAAATCCTGCCTCTAGCAATCTCTTAGCAGTAGCAGGTCCTACACCTTCTAATTCTGTTAGATCTACTTCCCCAGCAGGTCCTACTTCCTCATAGTAATCTTCACCAGTCTCCTCCCTATTTTCCTCCTCAGATCCCCCTTTAACAATCTTCTTCCTCGGAATCTAAATCACCTTCCCTTTATGATCGGGAAGCCAAGGTATATAACTCATCGCATAGTCGCAATAGACTTTTTATATAACTTCTCTTTAGTGTTACGACTCTAAAGAATCATCTTTTGGTGATGTACTCTCAGATCGATCTTCTAGATCCTCTAACATCTCGGATTCATCCTTGTATGGTGTGTATCTGTACTTCCATATATAAAATCCAAGCGTGAATGAGAAAACTAATGTTAGAATACCCTCTGAAGGTAATTGAGGTGAGATCATTATTCCTATTACTGCTAAAATCATATAAAATGCAGAAAGCACGTTCATTGCATAGAAGTTTCCTCTTAATACACCTATAGCTAAAAGTAAGAGGATTAATGAAGATAAAAGGCTAATTGAGGAATATAGAGGTTCTCTTGCCCAGAGAATGAGGGAACCATATCCAAGTATGATAGATAGAGCTAGTGTTGCTAGGGATGATGCTACTATACTAGGTCTTATAGAAGGCAAAGAATCACCCTAATGCCCTTGCTATTATTGGGACAACAGAGGATCTGGACCCTACCCACTCTATTGTATCACTAGATAAGATAATATCAGCTCCAGCTCCAAGAATCTTATCTATGGCTCCAGGAGCTAGGACGGGATGTACAAAAGCTGATACCACGAGTCTGGCACCCATCTCCTTAGCAGCCTTAACGGCATTTGCCATAGTACCTCCTGTAGAGACCATATCATCTACCACCACCACATCTCGTCCGCTAAGATCTATCTTCTTAACTATCGTTCTTATTTGTCCAGTACGAAGATCTCTCTTCTTAGTAAATGCGTCATACTCCTCGGCTCCATAGAATTCAGCTAATTCTTTGGCCCAATTTATGCTTTCAGTATCTGGTCCTAGGATAAAGGGATTCTTCAGATCTAAGAGCCTTAGCTCCTCTGCTAAGGGCTCGAATCCGCTTAGGTTTATAGCTTTAGTTCTATCAAATAAGTTAGAGAAACTACCTATTCTATGCAGGTGAACTGTAATGCTTATTATTTTATTAACTCCCGAACTCTCAAGCAGCTCTGCGACATACTTAGAGCTAAGAGGTTCTCCTAACCTGAATATAGCATCCTGTCGCGCATAGGGAAAATAAGGCATTACTAAGGTTATCTCACCGGAATTCATATGTTCTCTTAGGTTCCTAATAGTGAACAATACCTCCAAGAGATATTCATTTGGTTTACATCTTCCGGCCTTCATTCTTAATGAGAGAACCACATCACTTCCTCTGACTTCGTCCATGATCCTAGGGCAGACTTCACCATCAGGAAATACTCTCCTCTCCATCGGAATAAGGCTAGCTCCTATCTTCTCAGATAGCATTCTATTGAAACTATCATCAGGCCCTACCAATAGCATAAGTTAAGATCCGACTATGAGATTAAAAAGGTAGCCAGATGCTCCATGTTGATGTTAATCGCCTTCGAGGGAATAGATGGTTCAGGCAAAACGACCCATAGTAGAAAGCTTTATTTTAAGCTCAGAGATCTAGGATATGACTCTGAATGGACTTCGGAGCCAACAAAGGGCCCTATAGGGACTATAATCAGGAAGGCTTTAAAAGGAGAACTAGAGTTCGATACTAAAATACTGGCTTTGCTTTTTGCAGCAGACAGAATTTACCATAACGAGAGGATAAGCCCTTTACTTAAAGAAGGAAAGGTAGTTATCTCAGATAGATACATTCTCTCTTCCCTTGCCTATCAGGGATTAGAGCTTCCTATAGAATGGGTTTACCTCATAAATAGATGGGCAAGGATGCCAGATATCATCATATACCTCGACCTAAAGCCCGAAGATGCAATAAGAAGAGTGAAAAGCGAAGAGAAATACCATCTTGTTGATAAACTTAGAAAAGTAAGGGATAATTATCTAAAATTAATAAATTTAAATCCTTGGAAAAGTAAAACATATTTGATAGATACTACCGGCCGCGAAGAGGAAGTCTTTAGAGAAATCCTTGACATTACTCTCTCGGTGTTAAGGGGGGTAAAATGAAGTTCATAGCCATAGGAAATGCCAATATAGATATAACAGTCTTTGTGGATAAGATACCAGGTCAAGATGAAGCATCAGAAGCGCTAGCTGCTACAATTAGTGCTGGAGGCTCGGCTTCTAATTTCGCAATGGCATTAGCAAGGCTCGGAATGGATGTCTCAATAATATCTTCAGTAGGGGATGATCCGTTAGGAAAAATTTACTTGAATACCTTGGAGGCTAGAGGAGTAGACATTAGCCATATAAAGATAGCAGAAGGACGAAGATCCGGGTTAGTAGTCATATTAAATGTTCTAGGCGAGAATAGAAGAATGATAGAAAGCCCCGGAGCAAATGAGGAACTACTTCCCAGTGATATAATGAACAGGAGAGATCTGCTGGAAGCGGCCGATATAGTGCATATGGCTAGTGTAAGGATACCCATAGCCGAGACTGTAATAAAAGAGAAAGAAGGCGTATCATGGGACCCAGGATCTAGGACGATAATGAACAATAGGGAAGACGTTTGGAAGCTTCTGAGCGGAATCGAAAGATTATTTCTAAATCTAAAGGAGGCTAAAATGCTATCTGGAGAAGAGAATCCAGAGAGAGCAGTCCATATAATAGCTCGAGAAGGACCCAAAGAGGTTTTCATTAAAATGGGGGCTAGGGGCTCACTAGCTTTGATAGATGGTGAGAAATGCTTCGTGAGAGCAATACCAGTTAATGTAGTTGACACCACAGGTGCTGGAGATGTCTTCGCAGCAGCTTATCTAGCTGCTAGAGCTAAAGGATTTTCTCCAGGAAAATCTATAAGATTAGCAAATGCCGCAGCAGCTTTAACAATATCTAGACCGGGTACATCGTACGGATTACCCGTATGGGATGAGGTAGTTGCAATGGAATTCATTTCCTACGGTAAAGCAGATAATTGTAGAAACACGCGTTAATACTTTTAATATCTGAATGGTGGGGGCTGCTGATGGGCTACGAGGAAACACCTCGCATTGGAAAGAAGAGCATACTGCTTCTCCTGCTAGGAATAATCCTAATGATACCTTTACTTGCGGCCTTTGATTTAAATAATGCACTGAAAAGCTTAAAGGCAATAGGTTTTATTCCAGTAATTTTATCTTTCGTATCGATTCATTTAGGTGTCTTCTTCTATAATATGGGATGGTACGAGCTTTTAGAAAGGAAAGCCCCCTTTAAAGATGTATTTTTGATAGGATGGACGAGTCTGTTTATAAACTTACTTATTCCCGCTGGATCTACCACAGGGGAGGTAGCTAGAACATATTTCATAACGAAGAAGTCCAAAATTTCCTTAGGGCAGGCCCTATCAACTATTGTTGCTCATAGAGTAGTAATGATAGTGCCGTTCATAGTAAGTATAGTATTGGGCATGTCATACCTAGTAAATCTGGTTGGTTTAGGACATAATACCATCATTACAATAACCGTAGCCATCACAATGCTCGCAATCTCCTTTTACCTAATATATAAGTTGAGTATGGAAGAAAGCCGGCTTCTTATGCTGATAGAATTTTTTGAAAGGAAGTTAAAAAGGGATTTTACTACATTAAAGGAGATAGTAATAGAGTATTCAGAGGCTTTTAGGAATCTAATGAGGAAAAGGAAAGAGCTAGCGATCTCCCTAGCCTGTGCATTCTTAAACTGGATATTCGATATGTTACCAATATTCATATACTTTTACGCGTTGGGCTACTGGATAGACCCTTTGATGGGTATTCTCATTTACTCTGTCTCAATAATAATGGTACTGATCCCAATAGGTATACCTGGAAATACTGGTATAAGAGAATGGGTAATGACTGGTTTGCTCTCAGCTATGGGATTCAATAAAGGAGATGCTTTAGCTATAACCCTCGTTTCTTCAACAATTACAGTATTTCTGAACGAATTAGTGTTTGGATTTATAGCTTATCTGTTAGTACTCAAGGGCATCCATAAATGACTTAAAACTTTTTCAGTAATACTGGCCATTAAACAGGGGGCTTTAGTTTATGCCTAAGTTTGCATCTAGAGTTAATTCTCTTGGTGTTGAGGGCGCTTTTGTAGTTCTCGCTAAGGCCAAAGAGCTGGAGAGGCAGGGAAGAAGTATAGTTCATCTAGAGATTGGGGAACCAGGATATCAACCGCCCAAGCATGTCCTTGAAGCGACTAAAAAAGCATTAGATGAGGGAAAAACGAAGTATACTCCATCAGCTGGAATATATGAACTCAGAGAAGCCATAGCTGAGAGAGTATCCAGTACTAGGGGTATAGATATATCACCTGAAAATGTTGTGGTTACTGTAGGAGCTAAAATGGCTATATTTGCTGCAATAATGGCCTTTATAGATCCAGGAGATGAGGTAATAGTGCCAATGCCAGCTTATCCATCCTATGAAAGTGTGACAAAGTTCGTGGGAGGAATAGTCAAACCGGTGGTTTTGAAGGAAGAAAGAGCCTTTTCACCCGATGTCAATGATATATTAGCTCAAGTTACCGACAAAACAAAGGTTATTGTGATAAATACACCTAGCAATCCAACAGGTGGGATCTATCGGAGGAAGGATCTTGAAGAGATTGTGAAACTTGCTAGGGAGAAAGATATACTGATAATATCAGATGAGATCTACGAAGATATAATATTCGATGGAAAGAAACATGAGAGCGTTCTATCCATACCAGGAGCGGAGGATGTAACAATTTTAATTAGCGGCTTTAGCAAGACGTGGGCTATGACCGGTTATAGACTTGGATACGCTGTAGCGAAGAGAGAAGTGGCCGATATACTAGCTAAGATACAATCAAATGCCGTATCATGTCCTCCCAACTTCACTCAAGTAGCTGCAATACAGGCTATTAGGGGACCTCAAGATGAGGTAATTGAGATGGTAAAAGACTATCAGAGGAAGAGAGATATAATATTCGATGAGATAAATAAGATAAAAGGATTCAAAATGATCAAACCGGCTGCTACTTTCTATGCATTTCCTAACATAAAGGGGACAGGAATGTCATCTAATGAATTGGCCAACCGGCTATTGGAAGAAGCTGGAGTAGCTTTGCTACCAGGCACTGCTTTCGGTGATGCAGGGGAGGGCTACCTCAGGATATCCTTCGCCGGCCCTATGGAGGACATAGTGGAAGGTATGAGAAGGATAAGGGAATTCATATCTAGCCTATAGATCTATAACTTCAACTTCCTTCTCTTTTGTATCCAATATCACGACGGTCTTCCTACCAGTTAGCTTTCCACATGCCTCTCCTGGATTTATTATCATGGAGGAGTTAATTCTATCTATATGAAGCTCATGAGTGTGACCATATAATACAAATTCATACCTCCCACTGACAGCGGCTTGCTTTGCTATGAACCTCGTTAAGTCTTTAGATCCAAACCCATGAAAGAACAAAGCTTTCTTTCCACCTAATTCTATCTCAACAGGGCTGGGATAGTAGGTACCATCATTCTCTAGGGTCATGATTGTTACCAAATGCTCCGCATCATTGTTGCCCTTTAGTAACCTGAAGGGGATACCAGAGTTCGAAATAGGTTTTAATGCAAATGGAGATATTAAATCTCCCAAGTGAATAATCTCATCAACCCCAGTTCTCTGAAATATCTCCACAGCTCTCTCTAAAGAACCTAGGTCGTCATGAGAGTCAGATAAAATACCCACTAGCAATAAGAATCACCCCTCCGAAGAACTCATCATCCATCTAAAACTTGACATCCCGATACTAATAGTTTCTAGGAGATAATCTCTTCCCTCCGAAGTTGAAAATAGGGGTATGTCCCAATCTATCTTCACACTTCTTCTCTGAACTGGACCAAAATTACTGTCCTTAATCTTTATTATCCACCTTATCATTATACCTCTTCTCTGCCATGATGGAACGCTATTTATGTTCACTCCGAGATTTCTGAAAATTAGCTCATGAAGCTCTCTGACTTTCTTTCCCTTAAGGACCTCTACAGCATCATTCCTGCTCAAACCTTGGCTCTCTAATGCCTTTAGGGCATAGGAATTTAAAGCATTTCTCCAAGCTTCTGACTGCCTCCATCTCATGTAATCCACAATCTCATCCTCATTTCTAACAAACACAATCCTTCCATCGAAGGCTAGTACTTCATCGAATACCTTAGACAGATAGCCAGATATATAAGATGCCAGTATCGTGATAAGCTTCTCTATTCTTCCCCTCCAAGGTAAAGGAGGAGCTAAGAGAAAAGAAATTTCATCAGAAAATGTAAATGCAAATGCTATAGGGAACCCTACCTTCATCAGCCCTGATGAAGCTTCCGCAAGCGATTTTGCAAGCCTATCATCATATGGTCTCTTAAGACCAATTTTCTCTGCTATCTTCCTGAAATTCCATCCATCTACTCTAATTATTACTGGAGAGTCCTCTGGAACATTTAAATGTGAAAAAATCTCTCTATTTTTCCAATTCAGCATGTTATCCGCTCAACCTAGATATCTTTTCAGCTATCTCCAAAACAGCCGATTCTACCTCTTCTCTATCGGTCTCTAGAGTTATAATCCCTCTAGCCTCCACAACCTCTCTCAATTCAGCGTCAAATTTCTTAGCTATGAGAACATCGCAATCTCTAAGAATTTCAAGGACGGAAGTAGGTCCCCTCTTACTTCCCTTCCTGGTATTTACTCTCATTTCTACTTTTGTAGGGCTTCTACCCAGTACATCATATATAGCAAAGAACTTGGCATCATGGAAGGATCCATCCTTCAAAGTCTTACCATCATCTGTGGCAACAGCGACACGAATTGGCAAATCATCTCATCCTCCCATGGGCTATGTTGGATAGTAGAAACACAACATATAATCCTGCCGCTGGAGATTATGGTTAAAGCTCTTCATTGATACTTCGGCTTAAGGAGTATACTAGATCCCTTAAAAACTCGGAGTCCACTATTATAGAAAGGAAACCTTTCCCCCCAAAGATAGAGCATTCAAAGTTTTCTAAGTAGCTAGATACCCTCTCATATATATCCTTTCTAGGATCTCCTACTAAATAAACGAGTCCGAGCGGTGGATCATAGAAGAAAGATAAGGCATTTTCTACTATTTCTTCTCTAGCTAGCATGGATAAGATGAATCTCTGATAGGGCTCTGGAGACTCCCATGCTCCGAAATTTCTCCTTCTGAGATATGGCTCATCCAAAATGTCCCTTATCTCAGATTGCACCTCCTCCACCCTGCTTCTTATAATGCTAGCAGTCGCAGAATTTCCATTCAAAAACCAGCTTGGATCATCAAATGATTCCTGTAATGCTGATACAGCAAGGAGTACCCATTCTTCTCCTAAATAAGATGATGACACAAGAACTCTCCGTATTCTCCCTAAAGAATTTCCTTCCATGAGCTCAGGCCATGATAAGAGCGTCTTTCTTTCTAGATCTATGCAGAGATTAGAGGTACACTCACCGTAAAATCCGGATGCCGCTACCCAAGACAGTATATCATTATCCTCGCTCACCTGTAGGGCAATGAAGTATGCTAACAAGCCAGTCGTTATGCCTCCCATATCGGCGTTTATCCTAATAATACCTCTCCCATAATTATAGTTCGGAAAGCTCAAGGAGCCATGGTCAATAATCATAGTATTCCTATAAAGTTCAGTAGAAACCTGCAATGGGCCCTTCCCGTGTGGTGGCAGGTCTAAGAAAATCATTGAGTCACACTTTCCAATGCATGATTCAATAGCATCTAGCGAATTCTCAGGTGTCGAGACTATGAAGTTGGATTCTAACCCTTTCTGCGAGAGTATCTCAGCTATTATGACAGCAGAAGATATACCATCTGGGGTTGGTGGAAAGACCACTCCTACCTCGCTAGCTCCAGAAATTCCAGATTCAAATAGTTGATACGCCTCTCTAGCCCAAGAATCAAGATCCATGCTTTTCTCCCTTTCTTAATTTAATCGCAAGGAGGAAAGCAGAAGCTATTCCGGCTCCAATGAGGAAATATATGAAGCCGCTCATGATCTGATCTAACGAAGAAAACGCGTGTTCCTCCATGGACGATATCTCATCCTCCATACTTGACAGCATTTTACTGGCTTTATCATATTCTCCTTTATTTATTGAACTCTCAATTTCCTCTAGTGACTTTCCTATTAGATCGAGCTTCCTCTTCTCATCAGGACTCAAACCACCGGAAGTTTCCTTTAACGTCTTATACCTCCTCATTAAGTCGGCTAATTTAGATCTAAGATCCTTTTCCAAGTACCCTACATTGCTCTTACCTATGACCTTTACGGTAATTGTATTAGAGGGCACTAACAGACTTTCATTAACTAATACATAAGTAGGTAATGTGTATTCGCCACTTTCTTTAAATGCTCCAACTACTTTTATCTCGCCTGGGGCAGTACTCTCAATACTGTTCCCCTTAATCCTACCATTAGCTTCTATAATAGCCAGTTCTCTTGGAAGCTCTACTGTCAGATTTCCGAATATGTCCTCAACTTTCACATCGATAGTAATCTTCTCACCAACCTTCACTTTAGACTCTGACACTTTGACAGAAGCTTTTCCCGGTACACCTCCTATGGGTACTTTAATTTCCTTAGTATAAAATCTCTGGAAACTCTCACCCTTTATCCTATAGTAAAATAGGACTGATATCTTAGCAGGACCAATGTTCTTTGCCTTAAACAGAAAGCTCAGCTTTTTAGTGCTTCCCTCGGATATTTCCTTAAGTACCTTAGATGTCTCTGAAACCGGTTCTAAGTTACTGCTGGCATTTGTGCTTACCAAGATCTCGCTTAGAGGAATCATACTCGTTATTGTGATCCTGAGCTTGACATTATCTCCCACATTA
>JAVALV010000092.1:0-2504 GCA_032159055.1 Thermoproteota archaeon
ACAGACTTGAGTTATCCACTTAGTTCTATTCGTCTGAGGTCCCTTGTATGGGCTAAGTCCAGTATGGAATGAGTCGTGTTGGAACATGGGCCATGGGGCATACGAGGTAAAGCGTTTAGTTGCTGAGAAGGAAGCATAACAATAACAAGTAAGAGGAAAAGAAGAGAGTAGAGAATGCAGACTGCTAGCCGCATACAAACCGATGGATAAACCATTGTATATATAAAGTTAATGTCAAAAACCGTTATAATATATCACATCATAACCTAAAACAGGATTTTTCATCTTTTTATATAGGGATTTTATGACATCAACGTTTAAATTGATCTGGGGGTTTCGAACGCGCGCATTAAATAGGGAAAGGTCTTAGCCCTCCCAGAAGTCCACTGGCGGTTTAAGATCTGGAGGTATGAGCGGTTTGTACTCCCTCCCCCTGAGCCTCTTGGTGTGATCCTCCTTAGCCTTCTCCAGCAGATCTCTATCGGTCATCAGATCTAGGGCTGTGATGGCCATCACCTTGGCAGCAAAGATCAGGGATCTATGCGCTAGAGGAGATCCTGACTGAGCAGTGCTCTGCCAAGAATGGAAAGGAGTACCCAGAACCCAAGCTGCCGTACTGAACTCTAAGGCAGGGGTCTTCCAACTTACATCACCTACATCAGTCGATCCCATCATATATTCCCCATCGCCCCAAGGGTCAGGCACCTCATCATCGATCAGCTTCCCCAACAGCCTCTCCCAACCAGGTCTCTTAGATTTCCTCAATCTGTTCTCCTTTATTTCATCTGGTATTGTCTTAGCCATTTCCTCCGCGAACTTCCTTTCTTCATCTGAGAGAGGAGGTATCCCGACTTCCCTCATATTACTCACTATCCTCTCAGCTATGGGCCTGCTAGGGATGACGTTGTACATGGCATCTATGACCTCTACTTTCATCTTGGTACCTGTCATGAGCTCCGCTCCTCTGGCCACATCCAACACCCTCCTGTATACCCCTTCCATCTGATCCACCTCCGGGGCCCTGACGTAGTACCAGCTTCTAGCATAGTCCGGTACTATGTTAGGCTGCTCTCCCCCCTTCTCCACGACATAGTGTATCCTAGCTTCCTGAATCACATGTTCCCTCAGGTAATTTACTCCAACGTTCATTAGCTCGACTGCATCTAAGGCGCTCCTTCCTTCCTCGGGAGAGGCTGCTGCATGGGAGGCGATACCATAGAAGTGAAATCTGGCAGATTTAACGGCTAAAGAGCTCATCAGAGATGCTGAATTCATGTCAGATGGGTGGTGGGATAAAACCGCATCTACATCATCGAAGAGGCCATCTCTGACCATGTATACTTTTCCACTGAAGTTCTCCTCAGCTGGTGTGCCAAAGAACTTTATCGTACCTTCCAAGCCGAGCCTTCTCATGACCTCTTTAACTGCCAGAGCTGCTGCTAGCCCCGAGGTGCCATGTATGTTGTGTCCGCATCCATGACCCGGGGCTCCGGGCTTTAGGGGCTCTTTTTGCGGGGCTACCTTCTGGGATAGACCGGGAAGGGCATCGTATTCGCCCATTATACCTATTGTGGGCCTTCCTTTCCCCCATGTAGCTACGAAGGCTGTTGGCATTCCAGCAACCCCCATTTCTACATGGAATCCATTGGCTACGAGCTCGTTAGCAAGCAGCCTAGAAGATTTAAACTCTCTGAGGCCTAGTTCGGCGTATTTCCATATGGTATCAGATATATCGACGAATCTGTTCCTTTTAGATTCAACCAGCTCTAAAACTAGATCCCTATAATCAGCTCTCATTGAGTATGTTAAATGTGATGTTATTAAAAAGATCTATTGCAGCGGTACCCTCATTCTAAGTTTTCTCGATGATCAAGCATCCCCAAATCGGAAAGGCCATACTGGTTCGCACCTTCCTCATCTCTCAATTAATCAACATATCTTGAGGGCTTGGAATATCCGGGACAGGACAGATGAAAAACTTTCCATAGGAATGAATTTTAATGAGCTACTGAGAGGTAATGGTGGAGAAGAATGCAATCCCTTAAGGAAGAATTACTCGAGCTACTTGAGAAAGATAAAGAGTTTAGGCATGCTGTAGCTGGGCTCATAGGATACAAGGAGATACTGGAACGAATAACCTCGCTGGAGGAGCGAATTGTCTCGCTGGAGGAGGGCCAGCAGAGGCTTGAGGAGCGAATCGTTTCCCTTGAAGAGGGTCAACAGAGGCTGGAAAAGGGACAGCAGGAACTGAAAAGGCTCGTTAACGTGATAGCTCATAGGTTTGGAGTTATTTCAGAGGATGCCTTCAGGGAGGGCATGAAGACAGTTATAGAGGAGGAATTTGGTGTTGCTGAGGTTGGTAAGTTCATCATTGAGGACGAGGAAGGGCTGGTTTACGGTCATCCAGCAACGGTAGAGGTAGATGTGCTGGTGAAGGATGGAAAGCACATACTGATTGAGGTGAAGTCTAGGATCTCCAAGGGTGACTTGGCGGAATTGTACAG
>JAVALV010000093.1:0-9557 GCA_032159055.1 Thermoproteota archaeon
CGATCCTATCGGTATCAGTATAGCTGCAGAATCTGTTATCGAGGCATTGGATTCTTGGGGAAATGAAAAATATACTCCAGCTATAGCGTTTGGTGGGCCTCACATAAACGAACATTTTACGAAGATTGTCCTCCATACAGACATAGCGATCGGCCATGCCGCTAGAAAGATAGATGCCGGGTGGGTGGATAAAGTGATGATCAAGCAGGCTATCGATAGGAATGGCGAAGATCCTCAATTTGCTATAGTAGATAACAAAGGCCTTAAAGGGAGGGATAGGGAGAGGATAGAATCTGCCTTGGGAGAGCTCGGTATAGAGGTCATTAGAGTGAAGAGATTATTGAGGGAGAGAGTTGAGGGATCAAAAAGCAAGGAAAATTTATAAGACGCTCTTCTTCTTTGATAGAACGGTTCCTAGAGATTTTTACTTCTCAATCCAAAAGAGGTTAAATTACCTTGGGTATGGTGGTGTCTGGCAGCCTAGGAGTGCTGTAAGGGGGAGGAATAGGAGCCTGAACGAGATCCTAGATTACTGCCTAGCTAGAGGCATAAAGGTCTATGTGACCTTTTCCAAGAAAATTGAAATTCTACCCCGATATGAAGGAAAAATAAAAATTATTAGGCTCAAAGGAGGAAGAAAAAAGACTGTAAATAAGGTAATAGCTCTCCTTTTTATAAATCTCAGAGATGAGGAAAAGAATTAAAAACATCCTTTTCCAAAATGAGACGGGAGGATATACAGAATTGCTGAGTTTCCGATCTTCATCCTCTGAGGATGAGGAAGGAGAAGGTAAACGTATCGTGGTAAGGAGACTTGTCCTTGATGTTGTGAAGCCTCATAATCCCAACATAGTGGACATGGCTGAAGGTCTCTCAGAACTCAAAGGTATAAGCAAGGTAGATATAGAAGTGAAGGATTATGATTCAACGATCGAGAGGCTGAAGGTAATCTTGGAAGGAGAGGATCTAGACTACGAAGAAATAGTGAAGGTTATCAGGTACTATGGGGGGAATGTCGCGAGCCTCGATGGAGTCACGGTCGAATCAGAGGAGTAGCCATAGAATATCGTTCTACTTAGAGACGCATGGTTGCTCCATGAATAGATCAGACTCCCAGATAATGGACTCACTTCTTAGAAAAGCTGGTTGGGAGAGAGTCTCAAAGCCAGAAGAAGCCGATGTGATAATACTCAACACATGTAATGTGAAGACGCCAACGGAGCAGAGAATGGTTCACAGAGCCAAGGTTCTCTCTAGAATAGCTCCACTTGTCGCTGCTGGTTGTATGGCTAAATCCCAACCGGAGCTTCTGAGACCATATGCGAAGGCGTTAGTGGCTCCAAGATCCATAAATCACATAGTAGAAGCTGCCTATTCTGCACTGAGAGATATTAAAACAGAATTTCTGGACTGGGAAGTGCCTAACAAAGCTGAATTTGATAGAGAGCCAGTAGGACTGATAGGGATAGTACCTATTGCCGAAGGGTGCTTGGGATCTTGCAGTTACTGCATCACAAGACTTGCTAGAGGACGCTTGACAAGTTTTCCCATTGAGAGCATCGTTCGTAGAGTTAATGAGTTATTATTGAGAGGTGCTGTGGAGATATGGCTTACGGCAGAAGATACTGGAGTATATGGATGGGATAGGGGAGAGGATCTGCCTAAACTTCTCACAAAGATATCTTATCTGGATGGAGATTTCAGGATGAGAGTAGGTATGATGACACCCGATTCCGCTTTAAAGATCATAAATGGACTGTTAAGCTCATTCGAAAATGAGAAGATATACAAATTCTTCCATATACCAGTTCAAAGCGGCTCTGATAGGATACTAAGGCTTATGGGAAGGAGGTATACAGCCAGACAATTTGAAAGGCTTGTCGGGGAGATAAGAGGACACTTCAGTAGTGTCACAATAAGCACTGATTTGATAGTTGGATTTCCAGGAGAAGACGAGGACGACTTTCAGAGTACATTGAGGCTCTTGGAAAGGACTAAGCCAGATATCGTAAACCTAAGTAGATTTGGACCGAGGCCCAAGACACCAGCCGCTAAGATGAAGCAGCTTCCTCCTAAGGTCATTAAGAGGAGAAGCAAGGAAGCAATGGAGATTATAGAAAAGATAAAAGAAGAAAACAATGAGAAGTTTCTTGGAAAGGAACTGAACGTATTGGCCTCTGAGATCACACCTAAGGGTGTTCAGGGGAGAACCCAGTGCTACAAGCCTGTGGCCCTAGGGAATGTTGACCCCGGGTTCTTCTATGTAGTTGAGATAGTGGATTTCAAGGGAAATTACCTAATCGGGACAGTGAAGACCAAAAAAGGAAGGGCGGGAAGGATGATGATAGATGTGGAGTTAAGCTAGGAAGCTAAAATAGATTGAAATAAACTAATGAGAATTCTCCCAACAACTTTGATTAGAGATTCAATCATAGTTTAACCCGCTTTTGACCTCTACTGCATTCTGCTGTTTTGGCTTCACCAATTTAACTAGTGTTTTATATACGTTCCACGCCCATGTCTCATCAGAGAAACCCACCACATTAACTGTCGCATAGGAGTGTTCGGGCCATGTATGAATAGCTACATATCCCTTCTCCATCATGAGAAATCCACTGACACCATAGGGCTCGAATTCGTGTACATGTATGTGAACCCTTTCCTCACCTACCATTTTAGCTAGGTTCCTCAGCATATCTTCCATTAATTTTGGAGAGTCTAGCATCTCTTTATCAGGTACGTCATACAGTTCAGCAACCACTTGGGTCTCCTTAGGCCTCAATTCAAAGTTCATAGCTCTCTCCTGGTTTAAGGACTATCACATCAGCTTCTAGACCTTTTTCTTTCAGAAGATCGGCGAGGTCCTCTGGCTTTCCTGTGAGGACTGGGAAGGTTCCATAATGCATCGGAATAACTTTCTTCACTCCTAGCAGCTCTATCGCCTTAGCCGCTTCTAATGGTCCCATCACGAAATGGCCTCCTATTGGGAGGAGAGCTAAATCTGGCTTATATAGCTCCCCAATCAGCTTCATATCGTAGAATATCCCAGTATCCCCAGCATGGTATATTCTCTTACCATCAAGCTCCACAACAGCCCCAGTAGGGGCTCCGATTGGACTACTATGAGTTGCTGTTGTGAGAACTATTTTCACACCATTTACATCGAAAAAGCTCCCTATATTAGCACCTACCGTATCCTTCACTCCCTTATTGCTTGCCTCTAGAGCTATCTCATATATACTGACTAAAGTACCTCCATGCTTTTTAGCCAGTTTAACAGCATCATCAAGCCCATGATCCCCGTGAGCATGGGTTATAACGTAGATATCAGCCCCTTCACACTGATCAAGAGATATTGGAGATTGCGGGTTACCTTCTATCCAAGGATCTAGCAGTACCCTCCTACTGCCCTCGAGAAGGAATGCCGAATGCCCCAAATAAGTGACCTTAACCATGGGATCACCCGGAGAAAAGACTCCATCTAAGAGATAATGGTTTCGCTAGGCGCTGGTAATCACCTACCTTTGCCTTTCCGCAGACTTCTTCTCTTCTTACTTTCTTCTAGGGATTCAGAGAGGGCAGTTAGTATCTTAGATCTTATAATGCTCCTTTTCTCCCTATTCAACATCCCTATAAGTATACCAGTAACCTCTTTCCTGTCGATATGAGGGGTAAGAAGGGAAACTAATGCATCCCTCACTGCGGGAGATGGATCTAAAGCAAACTTAGATAATTCATCCAACTTAATAGCTCCTTCATCGTAGAGCTTTGATAAGCATTTCAAATAGGCTATCCTCACGATGGGCTCTGGATCCTCTGACCAACTTGAAATAGTAGTTATGAATCTCTCGCTACATATCTCTCTAATAATTAGGATAGATATTTCTGCGAGGGGCCTACCTAAGGTCAACGTCCTATGCATGTAGTTTGCTAAAGGGAACTCGTAAATCTCGCCTTTAACGTAGGACTCGATGATCTCTGATAAGTGGAGGATTTCCTTACTCAGCTTCCCTTCACATACACCTGCTGATTGGCATTCACGTAAGATTCTGAGGATAGACTCTCTTCCTTGTCTAATCTCTCCTGATAATAGCTGTGAGAATGATCGATATAATTGCTGGATATATCTCTCTAATTTTTCGTCAGACATTGACCTTAAAGCGACTTACATCGTTATAAGCTATCGTACGAATAGAATTGCCAAGGGAACCTTCATTAAAATCTTTTAATTCTCGGTATGAAGGTGTACCCTTTCTCCGTTTCCTTCCTTTTCTCGCTCCCTTTCTTCGTCCTAAGGGTAAGTTATATGGATGCCTTGGGCAATCCATAAATTCGTAGAATAGATAAGCGCGATGATAATGTGAATGGGGAGTAAAATTGTACGACATAGCTGTAGTAGGTGCAGGTCCCGCTGGATCATCTCTAGCATATTTCCTCACTGCCAAAGGATTTAAGGTCCTCATTCTCGAAAGAGATAGAATTCCCGCTCTGAGAACGATCTGTGGCGAGTATCTGCCGGATCCTAGCTCGATAGCAATCGAGGGCGATATAGCTTCGGCATATTACTCCTTCTTCAAACCCTTCATTATTCATAGGATATCGAAGATATCACTAAAAATAGGTGATAGGATCTTCTCCTCAAATTTCTTGGGATATTCTATAGATAGAAAACTGATGATTAGAGAGAGGCTGAGAGAAACTGTGGATGAAGGAGCAGAGCTCAAGGCGGGCGAGGCATTCATCTCAGCTACTCAATCACGTGAAGGCTTCCATGTAAAGACTTCTAAGGGAGCCTATATGGCCCGCTATATTGTAGGGGCTGATGGATTTGAAAGTAGAGTTTCTAAGATTTCTGTATCATATAACGAAATAAAATGCGATGATCTTGCCTTAGCATTCTCTGATGAGATTGAATTAGAATTAGATAGATCGGAAGAAATGCGCCTCATCATAGATGAAGCTATAGCCCCGGGTACCTATGCTTGGGTCATTCCCCGAGGAACGAGGAAAGCTAATGTAGGGATAGGTGTTAGGCTAAACAGGTTAAGAGAATTCGACATCGATTATTCCCTCAGAAAGTTTGTCAGAGATCTCAATGCCGAAATAGATCCAAAAATTAGAATGAGAGGGAGATTTGTACCAGTTGGTGGTATGAAAAAGGGCATTGCTGGAGAAGGGATTTTTCTTATAGGAGATGCCGCAGGAATGACCATTCCATCAAATGGAGGAGGGATGCACACGAGCATCCTCGCATCTTACCTGCTCGCCCAATCATTAGATAGCAGCGATCCTAGCAGTTTCTATATTAAGGGGGTTAGAGACGTAATATTCCCCATGGTCGAAGTAGGGCTGACTCATAGGAGAGCCGCTGATTTCCTGATAAAGACAGGATTACTTTGGAAGATAATAGGTATTCTCCCTGAAGAGATGGTTCAGGAGGTAATTGAGGTCAGAAAAGGTAAATATTATGCCCTACTTAAAAGCGCATCAATCCTTTACGGGCTTGTAAGGGGCAAAGTCGGTAGCTATCCACTTTGCTAATAGGATTTTCACACCCATCGCACTCCATCCTAGCATTAAATTCATCGTAGTAAAGCATGCTTTCCCTAGTGCTCACTATGAATGCTCCTCCATTAGATAGGGACGATATTATCCATTTGATCTCGTCCTGCAGAGTCTCAGGCAGCTTAGGATCTGTAAAAGGGCTAAGTATAGGTACTATGACCAGAAAATCTCTGTTCTCATATGCGGTTGATTGTAAAAGCGCCATTAAAGATATTAAATCCTTCCCAAGAGCTGGAAGGTGTGATGCATCTATGATAAGAGTTCCTGCTGTTTCAGGAAGGGCTTCATGCAGCAAGGAGCCTTTCTCTCCTAGAATCGCTATCAAGATTGATCTAGAAGGCTCTGGTATTCTTATATCTCCAAGCAGGGAAGTATCTCCTGTTTTCAATGCTTCTTTTATTAATGAAGCATTAACACCCGTCAGATGGGATAACAAGGAGGATACAGTCATATAATAGGATGGCCCCAGATTACCAGCATAACCGAACCATACATCTCCTACTCTCGCAACTTTGACGTTACTCAACCTGAGCCTGTCATGTGCTTCGCCTGTCCAGTCTACTAGAACGACCCGCCTGTTCTTAGACATCTCTTCAGCTAATGAGATAGAGATAGAGCATGCGAGTCTTATCGAATTGCAGACTATTAAATTAGATGAGAAGGATAATTCTAGCAAGCTAACCTCGCGATCACCTCTTTCTGGCATCCTATGAGGTCTCGGTATATATGAGAGAAATATTAAAGGAGGGAAAAGAAAAGAAGCTAGGAAGATAGGTATGAAAACCCTACGATCTACTTCCAGCTTTGATCTGAGTCCTAGATATATGAACGCGCTTCCCAGAATGACATTATATACCCGGTGGTAATCAGGTATAATTAAGCCTCTAGGCGATTCAACTAGAATGAATAAAATACCAATAAAGGAGAATAGAAGGAACACGATATCCCTTGGAGATCTCATCATTTTCCTTAGAAATCTAGGGAGTGTTAATGTCAACCCTCCTCTTCACTCCCCTCCTGAAGGGTTCTCAGGTAATAGTCCAGCTCTCTAACTTTCCTTAATAGGTATCTCATCTCAGCTCTGCTCACTTCACTTAGTAACCTGCTTACTCTTCCCTCGTCTATACAAAATCCGTCCGCTCCTCCATCAATTAACCTCTCTATGATATCTGCCTTGATTCCTATATCAGCCAAATCAGCTATTACGTAATCGAAGTAGCTAGACGAGAAGGTGATGCTAGCCTTAACTGCATCTTCTCCTCCGAATTCAAGGATATTCCCTATATCAAGTACCGCTCCCTCAAAGAACTCAGACAAACTCTCTGATAATAGCACAGAACCAGCGTCCCTTAGATAAATTACTAGGCCATGCGAGGGGAAAAGGGAGTAGAGTTGAAGGGCTCTCTCCCTCGCTCCCCTTAAATCAGGTCTATCAATTAAAATCTTCAATTTAGCTCTTTCACCAGTTATATTGACTTGTCCTTTCCATTCAGGGGGAACTAAAACTAAATAGATCTTATTATCTTCTAAAAGATCCTCTCTTAATTTATCTATGTTAATGAGATAGCCATCAACGTTCTCGATCCTGGCCATCTCCTCGAGCCTTACGAATATCTTAGATGCTATTGGTCCTATCTGAGGAATTCCTACCACGTTCTCAATGGATTTCTCCTTAACTTCTGGTCTTTTAGATATTTCCTCATATCCTACCTTCTCCTCAAGTAATCTCAGTACCTTCTTCTCTATCGTCTTTATGGGTGGTCTTTCTGATTCCCTATGGGCTTGAATCACAAAGAGCGAATTGCTTCCCTCCTGAATTATCCATTCCATAAGAGTTGGTGTGCCCAATGTGAGTGATAGCTCTGAAGAGATTCTAGCTATATTCTTGGCTTCCTCCCCCTTTAATGAAGGCTCCATCCAGAGATCGTGGGGGACCTCTATCTCCCTTAGGCCCTGAGTACTAGGAACTAGCTTAGTTTTTTTCTCGCTTAGCTCGCTCTCTACTATGTCCACAAGATCTATACTTATTCGAAATCTGTCCCTCGGTGTGGAGTCCATGATCCCCCAAGTAGATTCCACTAATATTTCATTCTTCCTTCTAGCTGGGCAGCATATAGCTAAGCCTGAGGATCTAGGAAAGATCGCTTTCTGGAATATAATTGCTAGATCTATGTCCTCAGGATAGATCCCTAGATCCAAGAGTCTTGCCATCGATCTGAGAGAGAATACCCCACTAATTACCCGTTGTATCGATCTAATTATCCCCTTCCTGGTTGGCTCATCATACCATACGGACATCCTTCCCTTCAGATCACCATCTCTTAACTCAGGAGCATAGGGTGAAGGTCTAGCTACTGATATCCTTCCTATATTGCCTGATATAGAATCTAGTATCTCGTTAACTAGCTCTTCAGGTATAATGAGAGAAAGGATACTAGACTTAAGATCTTTCTCCAGCTCTCGAACTTTATCTGGAACTTCTTCGTCCAATAAAGCTCTAGATAGCATGAAGACCTTATGTCTGATACCGTATTTCGATAACAGATCCGATATATCCTCGCTAGGTATTATGATAGTGAAGGGTACATTGATCCCAGCTTCTTTCACTCTCGCTAGGTTCCTTGCCTTAAGCCCAACGTTTACCTCGGACCTAGCCAGTGATTCATTCATCTTTACTATCATAAACCCACTTTCACCTCGTCCAGTTCAATCTAACTCTATCTCCCACATCGGCTTCTAGAAAATCAGCAGCACTCCCTCTGGCTAGTGAAAGTTCAAGAAGGTCCGTGCTTCCCTTTATCATGAGCAATCCCCTCCCATTGTAACTAGATGACTTAAATGCCCTAGCTGAAATGCTCCCTAAGCTCACTATGGCATTATCCGACCTCACTTCTTCCCATCGTATATTGGTTACTACATTCCCAAACCTATCGATGTTCATGACCTCACCTTCAACGGAATTCTCCATTACCTTCACTTCCCATATATCGAGGACTCTCATGGATTTCTTCTTGAATCCCAAATCGTCTGGTGATTTACCACATGCAAGCATTGCTGCAATAGGGGCGAATACATCCCTCCCATCAAAGGTTCCTGTTCTCCTCTGAGCTAAACCAGTCCCCCTTAAATCGATCTTATATAAGTCAAATTCCGAATCTTGAATTGATGGATAGAAGAGGCCATTATCTGGTCCAACAAAATAATGGTTCCTCGATTTAATAATTATAGGATCCCTACTGGTTCCAACCCCTGGATCAACAACTCCTAAGATCACCGAACCCTTCTCTATCCATTTAATGGCCTGCCATAGGATAAATGCCCCATGTCTTACATTGAACTTCTTCACATTATTCGATATATCAATGATCTCTACCTTTGGACATAACGTCTTGATAATACCTTTCATTGCGCACACATAATAGTCATTATTGCCGAAATCGGTAAGGAGGTATATGGAGACCATCAGGCACCTTATCCCATATCATTTTTAATTATGATGTAGGTGAGAGAATTTCCATGATGCTAAAGGGAATCGCCATCGGAATTATAGGGTTAACACTACTGCTACTAGCACTATGCATCCCTTTTCTAAGCGAATATACCTTCCTACTCCTCTTAAAGGTACTTTCAATATTTAGCCTTGCCTTAATATCGGTAATACTGCTCATAATTGCGTGGAAACTGATTAGATTTAACCCTCCTCCACCAGCTGCCTTCCTAACCCAGCCTAGCTTTATATAGGGTCTCATATATCGGCCCCTTAGGAGTCAATGTGCTTTTCTTAAGTCTTACCTCATTAACTTCTATTTTTCCTATATCCACATCGCTAATTTTCCTTAGAATTTCTGGTAGATTGCCAAAGTATCCTTTCACTCTAGCTATAGTTAAATGAGGTTCAAAGGACTTAGTTTCCCTCTTGAAGCCCAGTTTAGCTAGGGATCTGTCTAAATTTTTCGCGATTTCTATAAAAATCTCTCTTCCATCGAGCACTC